>JAIEAO010000001.1 GCA_029071345.1 Muribaculaceae bacterium
TAAGGAGGAGACCAAGTTCGGTTTCTATCCGGAAGAACTGAAAGAGTATTTCGCTGACAGGGAATTTGAAAAACTCCCCAACACTCATATCTGTGGGGTGATGGGTATGGCTTCTAACACCGACGATATGCAGCGTGTGAGAGCCGATTTCGCCGAGATTGCCTCCATATATAATGAGATAAAGACCGAAATTGCGCCCGACCTGAGAGGATTCGATTCCTTATCGATGGGTATGAGCGGAGACTGGCCCATAGCCGTTGAAGAGGGAGCCACCCTGATAAGGGTCGGAAGCCGGATCTTCGGAGAAAGGGTCTTAATAAGTAATAAGTAATAGGTAATAAGTGATAAGTATAGATGCGCAACCCTTTTCGCTATTCTTATCTCTTATCTCTTATAACTTATAACTAAAATTAACTGAAAACTAATATTAACTTCAAATAAAATTTAATATGGCACAACCCAAACAGCAGCGATCGATCGTTGCAATTATCACGATGTTCTTCATCTTCGCGATGATTTCATTCGTGACCAACATGGCCGCCCCCTTCGGTAACATTTGGGGATTTAAGTATGAATGGGCAGGAATGGCAGGTAACCTTATGAACTTTACCGCTTACCTCTTTATGGGTATCCCGGCCGGTAATATGCTTATCAAATACGGCTATAAGAAAACAGCCTTGATCGCTCTTGCTGTCGGTGCGATCGGTCTCGGCATCCAGCTTCTTTCAAGCGTAGCCGGTGCCGGTGTTGAGGTGATCGGCGGAGAAAATCCTATCTATCTCAATCTCTTCATCTATCTTCTCGGTGCACTCGTCTGCGGTTTCTGCGTATGTATGCTCAACACCGTTGTTAACCCGATGCTTAAACTTCTCGGAGGTGGCGGTAACAAAGGTAACCAGCTCGTTCAGACCGGTGGTACGCTCAACTCACTCTCCGGTACGCTTACTCCGCTTCTCGTAGGTATGCTCGTAGGTACTCTCACCAAAGAGACGACTATGGCAGCCGTTGCTCCTCTTGTGATAACGGGTATCGTGATCTTCGTTCTTGCATTCATCATCATCTCATTCATTAAGATTGAAGAACCTCAGGCTAACCTCAAGAAAGTTAAATACGAGCACTCACCGCTCGCGTTCCGCCACTGTCTTCTCGGCATTATCGCCATCTTCTTCTATGTAGGTATCGAAATCGGTATCCCCGGCGAGCTTAACGCATGGATCAGCCGAGAGAGCTTCGAAGGCGCCGCAGCCGTAGCCGGATCGCTTGCCGCCCTGTATTGGCTCATGATGCTTATCGGACGTTTTGTCAGCAGTATCATCAGTGGTAAAGTATCGGCACGCGCTCAGATGATCACAGTTTCTGCTGTCGCTATCATTCTGGTGCTTATCGCGATCTTCCTTCCCGAAGATATCACATTCAAATCGCCCGAGATCTCAGCTCTTCACATCATGAGCGGTGAGGTGCCCTTGAAATGTCTCTTCCTCTTCCTCTGCGGTCTTTGCACATCAGTGATGTGGGGTGGCATCTTCAACCTTGCAACCGAGGGCCTCGGCAAATATACAGCCAAAGCATCCGGCCTCTTCATGATGATGGTTGTTGGCGGTGGTATCATGCCTTACATTCAGGACTGGATCGGACGTTCATTCGGATATATCAACAGCTACTGGCTTGTGATCGCGATGCTCGTTTACATACTGTATTACTCAGTTATCGGTTCGAAGAACGTTAACAAGGATATTCCTGTTGATGAGGAGCCGTTTGACTTACGTGATCTTTAATGAAAACTAAATCAAATTATTAATAAAAATTTAAGCAACACCGACGGGGTTTTCGCCTCGTGGGTGTTGCCTGTATTCAGCAGTTATGGATAAAAAATTAATGAATGACGCAGCCGACAATCTGCGTGTGCTCATCGCTGAAATGGTAGAAAAATCAAAATCCGGTCATCCCGGAGGTGCCATGGGTGGTGCAGACTTTATTAATGTATTGTACTCAAAATTTCTGGTTTACGATCCTGAAGATCCGAAATGGTTTGCCCGCGACCGCTTCTTCCTTGATCCCGGTCATATGTCGCCAATGCTTTACAGCATTCTCGCTCTTACCGGCAAATTCACAATTGAAGAGCTCCAGAATTTCCGTCAGTGGGGTAGCGTAACTCCCGGTCACCCCGAAGTAGACGTAGAGCGTGGCATCGAGAATACATCAGGTCCTCTCGGTCAAGGTCACGTTATGGCAGTAGGTTCAGCCATCGCAGAGCGTTTCCTCGCAGCCAAGTTTGGTGATGTTGTAGCTCACAAAACTTACGCATTCATCTCCGACGGCGGCGTTCAGGAGGAGATTTCTCAGGGAGCCGGACGTATCGCAGGTAAGCTCGGCCTTCACAATCTCATTATGTTCTATGACTCCAACAAGGTTCAGCTCTCTACGACAGTAGGCGATGTCACTAACGAGGATACCGCCGCCAAATATCGTGCATGGCATTGGAACGTGATTGAGGTTGACGGTACAGATCCCATAGCTCTTGCGGGTGCATTGCAGACTGCTATCGAAGAGAAAGAAAGACCGACACTCATCATCGGTAACACAGTGATGGCCCGTGGCACAGTGGGCGCGGAGGGTAAATCGCTCGAAGGCGCAATCGCTACTCACGGTCAGCCCCTCACCGCTGCCGGTGCGGATCTCGACAAGACAGTGGAGAATCTCGGTGGCGATCCCAAGAATCCCTGGGTGATCCGCGAAGAGGTCAAGAAACTTTATGCCGAGCGCGCAGAGGAGTTAAAGCAGATCGTTGCAAAACGTCGTGCAGAATATAAGGAGTGGGCTGAGAAGAATCCTGAGCTTGCCAAAGAACTTGAGGACTTCAAGGCTCTTCGTCTCCCGAAACTCGATTGGGATTCTATCGAATTCAAACCTAATATGGCAAGCCGCGCGGCTTCTGCAACCGTTCTCGGTTTCCTCGCAGAGCACGTAAAGAATATGATCGTTTCGAGCGCCGACCTTGCTAACTCAGACAAGACAGATGGCTTCCTCAAGAAAACCACCGTTCTCTGCAAGGAGGATTTCTCCGGCGGTTTCCTTCAGGCCGGTGTTGCGGAACTTACCATGGCCTGTATCCTGAACGGTATCGCGCTTCACGGCGGAGTGTTCGGTGCATGCGCCACATTCTTCGTATTCTCCGACTACATGAAGCCTGCGATCAGAATGTCGGCTCTTATGGAACTCCCCGTTAAGTTCATCTATACACACGACTCATTCCGCGTAGGTGAGGACGGCCCGACTCACGAGCCCATCGAGCAGGAGGCGCAGATCCGTCTGATGGAGCAGATCTCCAATTTCAGCGGCAAACCCTCTGTTCTCGTTCTTCGCCCCGCCGACTCTGCCGAGACAGTGGCTTCTTACAAATTGGCGATGGAGAACACCGAGACTCCGACAGTGCTCGTATTCTCACGTCAGAACCTTGAGGATCTTCCCGGCGAAAATAGAAGGGAAGAGGCTAAACAGACAGAGAAAGGTGGTTATGTAGTGGTGAAAGCGGAGAATCCCGATGTCGTGATGGTAGGTAACGGTAGCGACGTGGCTCTTCTCGTTCATGCAGCCGAGGAACTTAAGGCCGAGGGCGTTAATGCACGCGTGGTTTCAGTTCCCTCAATCGGACTTTTCAACTCACAGAATGAAGAATACCGTCGCAGCGTTATTCCCGCCGGCGTAAAATTATTCGGTCTCAGCTCAGGTCTGCCTGCAACACTTTATCCCCTTTTGAACGGAGGTGAGTATTGCTTTGTAGGTATGGAAAGATTCGGGGCATCAGCTCCTGCAAAGGTTCTTGATGAAAAATTTGGCTATACCACAGAAAATGTTGTGAAAAAAGTTAAACAATTTTTAAATAAATAGTGTTTATATGTAAAAAAGTGCTAACTTTGCAACCTGAATCTGTAGGATAAATGTTAAAATTGCCTATCAGAGGTTTGGAAATAAGCATTCTGAACACTAAAAGTGATATAACCTACAAGACAATTTACATATATTAATAAATTTGTTGTTTTATGAAGAAAAGTGTATTATTTACTCTCGCTGCTTTAGCTGCCGGTGCATTCAGCGCCAATGCTCAGGAGGTGACTTATGTTGAGGATTGCTCACAGGGTTATCTTATGAACAAGGCTAAAGATAACTGGTTTATGACAGTTGAAGGCGGTACAAACATTCTCTTTGGCAAGGATAATATCCATGCTGAACTCAAAAACCGTTTCGGTGCTAATGGCGGTCTTTACTTCGGTAAATGGGTTAACCCCAACTTCGGTTTCCGTTTCGGTGGCCAGTTCCTTATGACTAAGGGTGCTACTATGTACTCTGACGCTATGTTCCGCAAGATGAACGAGCCTCAGCTTGAAAACGGTGCATATCCCACCAAGATGATGGCAGCTGCTCCTGAGTTCGATGTTCTTATCAACCTTACCAACTGGTGGTGCGGTTATCGTCCCGGCCGCGTTTACAACGCAGTTCTTCACGGAGGTGGCGGTGCAATGTTTACATTCCGTCGCGCTTACGACAACGATGGTCAGACTCTCCGTTGGCGTTCAGCTCACAGCACTCCTCTCTTTATTAACGTTGGTCTTCAGAACAACTTCGCAGTTAGCAAACATGTACAGCTCTTCCTTGATATTCAGTATCAGCTCTTCCACCAGGGTGGCGTAGGCGACAGAGGTGGTGTAGCTTATCCTCACTATCAGCAGGATGCTATGGCTTCTATCGGTGTTAACGTTAACTTCGGTAAGACTGAGTGGAACTGCCCCGTTACTGCTGTATGCCCCACTTGGAAATATACAGATGCTGAGGGTGACGCTCTCGTAGCTCGTCTCGCTCAGGCTGAGGCTAAGATCAAAGATCTTCAGCGCCAGCTCGACGAGTGCCTCAAACGCCCCATGCCCGAGAAGGTAAGCTGCGAAGGCCTCGCTACTATCTACTATCCCATCAACCAGTATTCTATCTCTAACCGTGAGAAGACTATCCTCAAATCTCTTGCTGAGGTTATGAAGGAGACTCCCAATCAGAAATACATCCTCACAGGTTGGGCTGACAACTACACCGGTAACGATGAGATCAATACTCGCCTCCGCAATCAGCGTGTTAACACTGTTAAGGCTTTCCTCGTAAAGTGTGGTGTTAACGAAAGCCAGCTCGATGCTCGTATCGATGCTGCTAACTTGACTGACTTCGGTGCTAAGGGTGCTCCCCTCGATCGCGCTGTAACAATCAAGCTCGCTGACTAATCAGAAGATTAGACACAAAAATATAAGGCTCGCTTCGGCGGGCCTTTATTTTTTTACATCCGAAGACAAGCAAATTCTTCGGATGTTCATCAATTTCGACAATCCTTATTTTTTATTGCTCCAGCGGGATTGAAGCGAAGATTTGCTGACGCGATAGTACAGAGTCATGTACAGCACACTACCTATGAGAGCAAACAGGCCTGCAAGGCAACGCAGATATAGTAAAGTCGTGAAGTGGGTTTCGGATGCGTCGTTTAAAGTGAGAATCAATACCGCTATCATCAGGAGCATGGCCAAAACAAGTGAACAGATAGAAGCGATCTTCAATCGTGTGTTAGCCGGGGTTGCGGAGTGCTTTTTCCACTCTTTGCGTTCCTCTTCTTTTCTTTCCCAATAGTTCTTCATACTTCTAAGATGTTTAGTCAATAATTAAGAATTTAGCAGTAGCCGGGCATCGGAGATTGGTGCGATTTCGAGGTCGACGGGGAGTTTGGAGACTGGATGGATGAAGGAGATTCGGTGAGCTTGGAGAGAGATGCCGCCGTCGCGGTTGCTACGGCGTGCTCCATATTTAAGGTCGCCCTTGATAGGGTGTCCGATGCCGGAAAGCTGCGCGCGGATCTGATGCTTGCGCCCTGTCATAAGGTTTACCTCAAGCAGGGTGTAGCGGTCGCCGTTGGCGATAGTCTTGTAGGATAGAATAGATTTCTTAGCTTGCGGATTGTCGGGAGAGGAGATAAATGTCTTGTTCAGCCGACCGTCGGATACGAGATAATTTTCAAGAGTGTCTTCGGCCTTTTCCGGTTTTCCTTCCACCAATGCCCAGTAGGTTTTGTGGATTTCGCCGTCACGAAGCATCTTGTTGAGTCGTTCGAGAGCCTTTGAAGTCTTAGCGAAAACTACAAGGCCGGAAACGGGGCGGTCGATGCGGTGAACCACTCCACAGAAAACGTTGCCGGGTTTGTTGTATTTCTCCTTTAGATATTGCTTGATGATTTCAGAGAGGGGAGTGTCTCCGGTCTTGTCACCTTGCACGATCTCGCCGACCTCCTTATTGACCACGATGATGTGGTTATCTTCATAAACAACTTGCATTTCAATTAATGTGTAATGTTTAATGTGTAATGGGGAATGCCAATGAGCATTTTTGACACACATCACTCACAATCGGGATATAAATAAAAAAAGCCGGCTTGAAAGCCGGCGATAGTAGCGGGGGCAGGACTCGAACCTACGACCTTTGGGTTATGAGCCCAACGAGCTACCACTGCTCCACCCCGCGGTGTTATTGTACTGCAAAATTACAACGAATTTTTTTACTGTGCAAATATTTCGGGGAAATTTTTTAATAAAATATGTTTTTTGGCATATTTTAATACTTTTAACAAGTTGAACTCCCTCTATTAATGTCCAATTCAAGAAATTTTAGTAATTTTGCGGTAAGTCAAAGTGTCTGCGGCATGTCGCACCCTCCTGCGGGCGACGTTCGCTCTTTGCTTACACGCGAATATATTTCGTATATTTGAATTAAAGGATTCCCTATAACATCGAAGATGGTAAAGAAAACGCGAGAAAAGTTTATAGAGGTAGCTCGCCAGCTGTTTGCCCGCAAGGGGGTGGAGAATACGACGATGAATGACATCGCCTCCGCTTCCGATAAAGGGCGTCGCACCATCTACACCTATTTCAAGAGCAAGCGGGAGATCTTCAATGCCGTTATCGACAACGAATCGGAGCAGCTGCTGCAGCGGTTGCGGATTATCGTGGCTCAGCCGGTTTCCGCTGAAGATAAATTGAGACAATATATTGCCTGCAGGTTGCAGACGATGAGAGAGATCGTTTCAAGAAACGGATCTCTGCGTGCCGGTTTCTTCCGTGATGTCCGGAAAGTGGACCGTGCGCGGGCGATTATCACCCGGAAAGAGGCGGCGTTGCTGATGGAGATTTTACATGAAGGAATCGAGACCGGTGTTTTCGAAATTAGAAATGTCAAGGAGAGTGCCCTTATTATCGTGAATGCGATTCAGGGGCTCGACGTGCCTTATATCCGAGCCGGCCTGACGCAATACGGGATGGGTGACGACACGATTCAGCGTGTGATCGGAGATCTGATATTGCAGGGAATAGTGAGAAGATAAACAATGATGCCGCGCGGTTAACGCGGTTGAGTTGAAGTATATAAACTAATAAAGTTAATTTTAATGTATATAAATTCCATGGGGATTTATGTCCCGACTCAGAGAGTTGCCAACGAGCATTTTTTGGATGTTAACGGATTGACATCTGAATGGATTGAGCAGCGTACGGGAATTCGTACGCGTTCCAAAGCCGGTGACGATGAAAATGTAGACACAATGGCTCAGTCGGCAGTTGATGATGCTGCGGCCCGTCTGAAATATGACCCCAAGGAAGTGAATCTGATTGTTGCAGCTCATTACTGCGCTTACGACACTGTAGCCACGGTGGCACATAAGGCCCAGCGTCATTTGGGAATACATGGTGCAAAAGCGGTTTATGTGTCTTCTGCCTGCTCGTCATTTATTAACGGACTTGAAATCATAGAAGGTTATTTCGCTATGGGCAAAGCCGACAAGGCTTTGCTTATATGCAGCGAGCATAACACTTATTACTCTAATGAGGAAGATCCCAAGAGCGGTCATCTGTGGGGAGATGCAGCCGTGGCTTATTTCATATCCAAAGAGCGTCAGAGCGAAAATGATATCCGTATAATCGATATATATACCGAGGGTCTCGGAGATCTTGGCAAAGGTCCCGGCGGAGTGTGTCTGCGCCCGAAAGAAGATGGAATCACGATGCCCGACGGACGCGATGTCTTTATCCACGCATGCCGTTATATGATTCATGCCCTGAACCGCTCACTCGAAAGTGCCGGTCTTAAGCGTGAGGATATATCCAAATTCATCTGCCATCAGGCCAACAAGCGGATTGTGGCGCAAGTTGCGCACCAGCTCGATTTGGGCATGGACAGTTTCATCAATAATATAGAGGAACTCGGCAACACCGGCTCGGCTTCAGCAGCGTTGGTGCTGGCGCAAAATATCGAGAATCTTAAGAAAGGGGATAAGGTTGCCCTGATGGTGTTCGGCGGAGGCTATTCATGCGGATGCTTTATAATTGAAAAATAATTACATTAATTCTAACAATATGAAACTTCTTGAAGGAAAGACAGCGATCGTAACAGGCGCTGCAAGAGGAATTGGCAAAGAGATTGCCCTGAAATTTGCATCTGAAGGATGTAACATCGCATTTACTGATCTCGTAATCGACGAGAACGGTAAAAAAACTGAAGAGGAAATCGCCGCTTATGGTGTTAAAGTCAAAGGTTATGCATCAAACGCAGCAGACTTCGCGGCTACTGAAAAGACTGTAGAGGAGATTAAAGCTGATTTCGGCCGTATCGATATCTTGGTTAACAATGCGGGTATCACTAAAGATGGTCTTATGCTCCGCATGACCGAACAGCAGTGGGATGCCGTTATCGCGGTTAACCTCAAATCGGCATTCAACTATATTCATGCCGTTCTCCCGATCATGATGCGCCAGAAATCAGGCTCGATCATCAATATGGCATCGGTAGTGGGTGTTCACGGCAATGCAGGTCAGTCTAACTACGCTGCGTCAAAGGCAGGTCTCATCGCGCTTGCCAAGAGTATCGCGCAGGAGGTCGGTTCACGCGGCATCCGCGCCAACGCCATCGCTCCCGGCTTTATCGAGACAGCCATGACCGAGGCTCTGCCCGCAGAGGTTCGCGAAGAATGGTGCAAGAAGATTCCGTTGCGTCGCGGCGGTCAGGTTGCGGACATCGCCAACGTGGCTACATTCCTTGCATCTGACATGGCCGGCTATGTAACCGGTCAGGTTATCCAGGTTGACGGCGGTATGAATATGTAATTCTAAGTAATAAGTAATTATTTCGAGTTACTTGAAGTGAAAAAATATGCAATAATAGTCGCCGGCGGGGTTGGAAACCGTGCCGGCGGCTCTGTTCCTAAACAGTTTCAACCCGTCGACGGCATTCCGATGCTGTGGTGGTCGGTCAGAGCCTTTCATGCGGAAGATCCCGACACAAAGATAATCGTGGTGCTTCATCCCGGCTTTTTCGACTTGTGGGATATTCTATATTCGGAACTGCCCGAGGCCGACCGTGAAATCAATGTGCATATCAGTTGCGGCGGTCGTTCACGACTTGAATCTGTGAAAAACGGACTGATGTCGGTTGATGCGGAAGCGGAGAGCTATGTCGCCGTGCATGATGCCGCCCGGCCAATGGTTACAGCTGAGCTTATCGGCAAAGGATGGAAGACTGTGGCTGAGACAAAGGCGGCGATTCCTGTGACAGATGTGACCAGCAGCCTCCGGAAACTCGAAGGAGAGGGGAGTGTGGCCGTTGCCCGCAAGGATTATGTCGAGGTGCAGACACCGCAGTTTTTCGAGAGCAAACTGCTCAAGGAGGCTTACGAATTGCCCCTTACGGCAGAGATGACCGATGACGCTTCTGTTGCTGAGGCTGCTGGTTGGAAAATAAGTTTGTTCGAAGGCTCGCCTTACAATATGAAGGTGACCAATAATTTTGATATAAAAATAGCCGAACTGCTTCTCGGTAAGATATAAAAGTAGCGGAAGTTTCCCAACTTCCGCATCCTTAACAACCTTTGCGGAGGTCAGGAAACCTCCGCAAAGGCAATTAAGATATATGGCATTTCTTGAAACCGACATAAAATATCTGAAAGGGGTGGGCGAGAAAAGAGCCAAACTCATGGAAAGCGAGCTTGAGATCAGCACGTTCGGTGATCTAATGTTCACTTTCCCCTATCGTTATGTCGACACCAGCCGGTTCTACAAGATTTCGGAATTTACCGGCGAGATGCCGATGGTGCAGGTGTTAGGGCGTTTCGTCTCTTTCAGCACCGAAGGGGAGGGGATGAGACAGCGGTTGAAAGCCACCTTCTTCGACGGCAAAAGGTATATGGAAGTGGTGTGGTTCTCTAAGATCAATTTCTTTAAGACCGCATACGTTCCCGGCAAATTTTATGTGCTCTTCGGCAAACCTACGCAATATCGCGATGTCTGGCAGATGGCGCATCCGGAAGTCAATGCCTACGACGAAGCCAAACCGCCTACCGGTTTCCGCGGAGTGTATTCCATCCCTGACAAATTGCGGAAACGAGGACACTCCTCGCGTTTGGTTTCGGATCTTATAAAAAATCTTTTTGAGAATCCGAAAGTCAGGGAGATTCCCGAGACGATACCTGCTGAAGTGCTGTCGCGCTTCAACATGATGCCGCTTCTCGAATCGCTGTTTAACCTCCATTTCCCGCAGTCGCCCGATAAGCTGCAAAAAGCGAGAGAACGCATGAAGTTTGAGGAACTGTTCTATCTGCAGCTCCACATCTTGCGCTATTCGCGTGAGCGCGGGCGCAAAATCCGCGGACATATATTGCCCAGAATTGGGGAGTGTTTCAATAATTATTACAGCAATCATATTCCCTTTGAACTCACCGGAGCTCAGAAGCGTGTTCTTAAGGAGATCCGCAACGATATGCGCACCGGCAGGCAGATGAACCGTCTGCTGCAGGGAGATGTCGGGAGTGGGAAAACGATGGTGGCCTTCATGTCGATGCTTATGGCTATCGATAACGGTTTTCAGACCGCCATCATGGCTCCGACGGAAATCCTGGCGACTCAGCATTATGA
>JAIEAO010000010.1 GCA_029071345.1 Muribaculaceae bacterium
GACCTCCACGGCCGCCGCATCTCCTCCCCCTCCGCCGGCATCTACCTCCTCCGCCAGGGCAACACCATAAAAAAGATAATCATAAAATAGACCTACGGTTCCTAAAATATCAAATCCGCCTCTGTCGTTGATCGACAAGGCGGATTTGTTTATGGGGAAAATATCGGCTTAGATGGCAATTTTAGATATTTGACTATTGTGGCGCACTATGTATATGCCCTTCGGTAGTCCATCGAAACTATCGCCTATTTTTACACCATTCAAGTTATAGATTGTAAACTGTTCATCATCTCCCAACTCAACTTCATTGATGCCACTATCGGAAGGTTTGTAATTATCCGTAGTATCAATGTGGAGAAAATATTCCCATGGCCAGGAAGTCTCGTATAATTCTTTTGAATCCTTAGGCACATAAAGGACCGCGGAATCATAATGATTGTCATTGAACGTATATTTACCTACTTCAGGCGGATTTTGAGCATCAACTTTTATAGATCTTAAGGCATTGCAGTCGTAGAACACCTCATCTTCAATAATTTTAGTTCCGCTACCAATTTCAATGGAAACTAAAGATCGGCAACCGCTAAACGAACCATATCCGATAGACTCTACTGAATCAGGAATGGTGATGGAAGTAAGACTGGTACATCCGGAGAATGCCTGAGCCTCTATAGTTCTTACGGAATTGGCTATATTTACAGAGGTGAGACCGGTACATTTACAGAACATAGTAGATCCTATATATGTTATTGGAGCCGGAATAGTTATAGAAGTAAGCGCCGTACAGTAGGAGAATACATCATTTCCAATAGTTGTCAAAGAATTCGAAAGAGTAACGGAAGTGAGACCGGAACATTTCAGAAAGGCCTCCGAATCTATATCAGTTACTGAGTTTGGAATGATTATATTAGAAAGATTCGAACAATACGCGAACGCACTCTCCCGAATAATCTTCACTGAGTTTGGAATGATTACCGAAGTTAAATCATGACAGTTAGAGAAAGCACGATAGCCGATAGCCGTCACCGGATATTGTTTGTTTTCATACGTAATAGTTGCGTTAATAACTACTTCTCCCGAGCAGTTTGAACCGTCTTCTACACCACATTCTTCAGTTAATGGATTTACATAATAGCGGAGACCATCAACATCAACCATAATCAGATAAGCATGAAGCGGAAGAAAGTAGACAACTGCAAATAGCAGCAAAATCAATCTTTTCATATTTGAATTTTGAGCCGCAGGGTCATCTACTTTGGCGGTTTATTACAAAAAAATGCGTGATGACCTTACCTGTTGCCCGTTCCACAATTGGAGGCCTTCGCATTGCCCGGTTAGTTGAACGAGCAAACTTGCAGAGGCCCCACGCAGAATATGCTATACACCCATAGCCGACGCTCTCGCGTCAGGTACAGACGGAATATACATATCCACATAAGGCGCCTACCGTTTGCTACATTCTTGACTAACCTAAGAAAGTTGCGAAGTTTCCAATTGTCAAGAAAGAGCGTCGATAAACGCATTCTTAATAATTAATTTGGATGCACTGAGGTGCATCTCTCCCACATACCCTCCCGCATTGCCCGTGACCGGGCCTCTGCGTTTCGGTCTGTGTCAGCAAAGTTAATACATATTTGCGAATTTACCAATAATACAATTAATAAATATCAAATATCAAACTACCTATTGGTTTTCGAAAGGATGAGTACCTTAGTAGGGACGCGATATATCGCGTCCGCGTCGAAGATAGATAGTAGCGGAAGTTTCCCAACTTCCGCTTTTTTATCGGGCTTTGCGGAGGTTAGGAAACCTCCGCTACTGCATTTAACACACAACAGATCGGAGCGACTCTTGCTCGCAAGTGTCGGCAATCAAAGGAAAGAAACCGCAGTTGCAGGCAACCGCGACTCCGCTGAGTGTATTAAATAAGGTTATTTTCTCTTAGTGTCAAACCATTAATACATTCTTTAACATCATGAATATTGTGTAATTCGTTATTATGTTGTAACTTTACACAAAATAACATAATACTATACTTATGGCACGCCCTATAAAAGAAACCCCGGAGCTTCGGGGTAAGGATGCTATTAGATTTGAAACTCTAATTTCAATCCCTAAACCTGTGTCAATTGAGGATAAGGAACGAGCCCGAAAGGCTTACGAAGTTATGAAAAACATTAGCAATTTCCAATGGTGAAAATGGATTTCAGTAAACTCCGCCAGTTCCAACTCAATGAGGACACCGATATTAAACCGTTCATATGTGCGGACACAGATTTGAACGAATTTCTTTATGAAGATGCAAAACATTTTCAAAGAGAACTCATGGCTGTAACTTATCTCCTCGAATACATGGAGCAAAATAAGACTGCAGCCTATTTTAGTTTGCTTGCAGATAAAATTACATTTAATCCAGAGGAAAAGGGCGTTTGGAATAGACTGAACCGTAATATACCTAATTCTAAACGTCGGAGAAGTTATCCGGCAGTAAAAGTTGGACGACTTGCTGTGAATGAGGATTATTCAGGTCAAGGACTTGGCACTTTCATTCTTGATAATATCAAATACGTATTCTCTAACGTTAAACGGCTTGGATGTCGTTTCATCACAGTAGATGCGCTTAAGACCGCCGTAACGTTTTATGAACGTAACGGTTTCCAGTTCATAACCGAATCAGACAAGGATGATGAAACTCGATTGATGTTCTTCGACCTTAAGAACTTTATATCCTGAGACTTCTAACGCGGTGGACGCGATATATCGCGTCCGCGTCGAAGATAGATAGTAGCGGAAGTTTCCCAACTTCCGCTTTTTTATCGGGCTTTGCGGAGGTTAGGAAACCTCCGCTACTGCATTTAACACACAACAGATCGGAGCGACTCTTGCTCGCAAGTGTCGACAATCAAAGGAAAGAAACCGCAGTTGCAAGCAACAACGACTCCGATATGTCACGAAATTTTCGTAAATTTGCATTATGAGAGATATTTCTAATAAATATGATGCAATTAACGCTAATGACAGGCAGTTCATCAACGATATTAAGGCGATAGTATATGCGGCTAAGGAGAAAGCATATCAGGCTGTGGATACTTATAATGTTGTGTGCAATTGGCTTGTAGGCAGACGTATCGTAGAGCAAGAACAACATGGGAATGCCCGTGCTGAATATGGTAAACGAATCATTGAGATTGCATCCAAAGCTCTGACAGAAGAATTCGGGAAAGGATATAGTGAGACTCAATTACGCGATTTTAGAAAATTCTATCTTAAATTCAGATATTTTCCAATTCAGCAGACAGTGTCCGCTGAATTGGAAAGCAAGGGAATATCAAAAGAGCAGACGCTGTCCGCTGAATTGGGAACCGAAATTATGGCAAAAGGGCAGACAGTGTCTGCCGAATTTGAATTGGCTAAATATCTTCCCTCAAATCTCTCATGGTCCCATTATGAAA
>JAIEAO010000100.1 GCA_029071345.1 Muribaculaceae bacterium
AATTTCTGATGACTCTCCTCGGAATCTTTGCTCACGCCGATAATCTGATACCCCATATTTTCGAATACGGAATAATTGTCGCGGAAACTGCAGGCCTCGGCTGTGCAACCGGGGGTGTTGTCTTTCGGGTAAAAATAGATGATGAATTTCTTACCGGAGTAATCTGAAAGTTTAACTTCGTTACCGTTTCTGTCTTTGCCGAGTATATCGGGAAATTTGTCGCCAATGTTCATTTCGGGTAATGTTTAATTAGTAATGAGTAATGTGTAATTGCAGGCAAAGAAAAACCCCTGCCTGTTATTAATACAACGGCAGGGGCTATGTGGTTCAATCAAGTTTCACGGAGTTGCTTAATCGAGTTTCAAAACTGCGAGGAATGCTTTCTGCGGCACTTCCACCGATCCGATCTGTTTCATTCGCTTTTTACCGGCTTTCTGCTTTTCGAGCAACTTGCGTTTTCGTGAGATGTCACCACCATAACACTTGGCTGTCACATCCTTACGCACGGCCTTGATTGTCTCGCGGGCAATGATTTTGGCCCCGATGGCAGCCTGAATAGCGATGTCGAACTGCTGACGCGGGATCAGCTCTTTCAGCTTCTCGCACATACGGCGTCCGAATTTCACCGAGTTGGCCTCATGGGTGAGGGTTGAGAGGGCATCAACACTCTCTCCGTTAAGAAGAATATCAAGCTTCACGAGCTTTGACTCGCGAAAATCGTGGATATGGTAATCGAACGAAGCATAACCCTTCGAGATACTCTTCAGTTTATCGTAGAAGTCGATCACGATTTCGCCGAGAGGCATATCGAACGTCAGCTCCATACGGTTACCCGAGATATATTCCTGCTTCACGAGTTCACCGCGCTTGCCGAGGCAGAGGGTCATGATCGGCCCGATATAGTCGGCCTGCGTGATGATGGTGGCGCGGATGTAAGGTTCCTCGATATGATCGATGAGAGTCGCTTCCGGGAGTCCCGATGGGTTGTGAACCTCGATCTTGTTCCCTTTCTTATCGTAAACGAAATAAGACACGTTAGGCACAGTGGTGATCACATCCATGTCGAATTCACGACCGAGTCGTTCCTGCACGATCTCCATGTGAAGCAGTCCCAAGAAGCCGCATCGGAAACCAAATCCGAGAGCAGCCGAAGATTCAGGCTGGAAGGTAAGCGATGCGTCGTTGAGCTGCAGTTTTTCAAGCGATGCGCGGAGGTTCTCGAAATCCTCTGTCTCGATGGGGTAGACACCGGCGAAGACCATAGGCTTAACCTCTTCAAATCCTTCGATGGCTTTCTCACACGGACGATTCACATGTGTGATCGTGTCGCCCACCTTAACCTCTTTCGACGACTTGATGCCGGAGATGATGTAACCCACATTACCTGCCGAAAGCTCCTTACGTGGTGACATATCGAGTTTGAGCACTCCCACTTCGTCGGCGTGATATTCCTTGCCAGTAGAGACGAACTTCACGAAATCATCTTTCTTGATCGTGCCGTTCACAATCTTATAGTATGCGATGATGCCGCGGAAGGGATTGAAAACCGAGTCGAAAATAAGGGCCTGCAGCGGAGCCTCGGGATCACCGACGGGCGCCGGCACACGCTCCACGATGGCGCGGAGCACTTCATCTACACCCATACCGGTCTTACCGCTTGCACGGATAATCTCGCTGCGGTCGCAACCGAGAAGATCCACAATCTGGTCTTCGACCTCTTCTGGTTTAGCGCTGTCGAGATCACATTTGTTGATAACCGGGATGATTTCGAGATCATTGTCGATGGCCATGTAAAGGTTGGAGATGGTCTGTGCCTGAATGCCCTGCGAAGCGTCAACGATCAGCAGGGCTCCCTCACAAGCGGCGATGGAGCGCGACACCTCGTAGGAGAAATCGACGTGTCCGGGAGTGTCGATAAGGTTGAGCACATACTTTTCGCCATCGAGTTCATAATCCATCTGGATGGCGTGGCTCTTGATGGTTATGCCTCGTTCGCGTTCGAGATCCATATCGTCGAGCACTTGTGCCTCCATATTCTTGCCTGTAACGGTTTCGGTACGTTCCAGCAGACGGTCGGCGAGGGTGGACTTACCGTGATCGATATGCGCTATGATGCAGAAATTTCGTATATTTTTCATTCTTCAAATCTAAGCCTCTAATTCAGATTACAAAATTACAAAAAATTGCGAAATCGGGCAATAGGGATTAAAATTTCGGGCTTGCGCCCTCAACACACACACTAATGATTTTGGTCTTGCGCCCTAAACACGGTCTGCGAACGAGGGGAATTAGGGATTGGGGAAGTGGATGCGGAAGCGGGTGAGGGAATCGGGGAGGGTGCGGAGGGAGAATGTGCAGGCGTGGCGTCGGAGCACATCTGAGACGAGGGTGAGGCCGAGGCCACGGCCGGAGCGTTTGGTGGAGAAGAAGGGGGTGAAGATGTGACGGGCGGCCTCTTCGGAGATCGGTGTGCCGTTGTTGGAGATGGTGAGGGTGACGCCGTTGCTGTCTTTTGCGGTTTCAATGGATATGATTTTACAGAGGTTAGAAACCTCCGCTACTTTTTGATCGTTGAAGCTCTCGGTGGCGTTCTTTACGATATTTACCATCACCTGTTGCAGCAGGGAGATGTCGGCACGGATAATCTTACGTTCTTTCTCAGCGAGATGCGCGTTGGTGTCAACGTTGAAGATTAGCTCCACATCTTCCGGCACCATGAGCTTGAAAAAGGGAAGCATCTTCTGCAATTCTTCGTCAATGTTTACGGGGGTGAGAACCGGTTCGGGAATACGCGCTATCTCGGCGAATGCACCGATGAAGCCGCACATCTGCCGGCATCGGTCGATACAACTGTCGATCGTTTCGCTCATCTGCTCGTCGTCGGCCATCTCTTCCGACAGGATTTCAAGCACCGACTGCACGCTCCCCATCGTGTTGTTTACCTCGTGCGAAATCATGCGGATCACTTTCTCGTAAGCATCTTTCTCGGCCATGCGAACCTCCTCGGTCAGACTTTCGATCATGTAGAAATGACGCTTGAAACCCTCCTGAAGAAACCAAAGATGGTAGCCTCGGTAAAGGCGCGAACCGTCGAGACGGATTATTGCGTTTTCGCCCGGTTTTAGTTTGGCGAGTGAGTTCACGATTGGGAGATTGACATCTGAGAGATGCTGTCCGTCTAAATCGTCGCTTTCGGGAATCTCCGCGATTTTGAAGAGGGCGCGGTTCGCCATTGTAATCTTCTCTTCGAGATTGAGCATGATGATTCCAACCGGTGAGGCATCAATCACTAAGCGCAGAAAGTTATCCTGTTCACGGAGGCGCAGACGTTCGTTGCTCAACTTCTCCATAAGGTCATTGAAGAGCTTCACGATTTTGTCCGCCCCCGGTTCACCGACCTTCACCAAACGGTTATTGAAATCCTGAGCACGTATGAGGTCGAGACCGCGACGCGCTACGGTCAGCGGTTTGACGGTGCTTAGATATAAAAGTGCATAGAGCAGCAGCGATCCTATTCCTAACCCTAATCCCCACCATTTCAGAGGAGCGGAAAGGGCGAGGAAAGTGATTGCGGTCAGAGCCGTCATCAAAAGGGGTGTTAATATTACGAGAATCTTGCTGCGCATATAGTTTCAGTGAATTATCGGGAAATGCCGTGCTTCTCCATCTTGCGGTAAAGTGCTTGGCGCGTGATGCCGAGCGAGATCGCAGTTCGCGAGAGATTCCAGTCATACTTTGTCAATGCGCCGATGATGGCGGTGCGCTCCAAATCCTCCAACGTTGCACCGTCAAGATTGGCAGTGTCGGGCATTTCGTCACGATTCATGTCGTCAAGGTCCGACTTCTGTATGCATCCGTCTTGGCACATCAAGGCTGCGCGTTCGATCATGTTCCTCAACTGACGCACATTGCCGGGAAACGGTAGACGAGTCAGGTAATCGATAGCCTCCTGCGAAATCTCAGGCTTGGGTATGCCGTGACTTTTAGCTGCACTTTCGATGAAATGCTTGGCAAGTAGAGGGATATCGTCACGACGTTCGCGCAACGGAGGTATACGCAACGTGATGAGGTTGATGCGGTAATAAAGGTCCTCGCGGAAAGTGCGATCCTTCACCATCGCCGGGAGGTCGGCATTGGTGGCACAGATCACCCGGATGTCGGTCTTGCGCGGACGGCTTTCACCCAAGCGTTCGAACGTGTGCTGCTGAAGCACGCGTAGCAGCTTAACCTGCGAATCATGGTTCAGGTCGCCGATTTCGTCAAGAAAGATAGTACCCTTATCCGCCAATTCGAATCGACCCTTACGTTCGCCGGTGGCTCCTGTATAAGCACCTTTTGCGTGACCGAACATCTCGCTTTCAAAGAGCGATGTGGAGATTCCGCCGAGGTTAACCATCACAAACGGCGAATTCTTGCGTCGGCTGTTCGCATGGATGGCGTTGGCGATCAACTCCTTGCCTGTGCCGTTCTCTCCGAGGATGAGAACGGGCGCATTGGTGGGGGCGATGCGCTCCACGGTCTGCATCAGTTCGCGGATGGCGGGATTGTTGCCGATGAAGCCGCACCGGTCGAAGTCCGAAGAGGTTTCTTCCGCTGACTTGTCGGAAGATTGGTCGGCTTTCGAAGTCAGGCTGATGGCGGTCTCAATACGCTGGAGGAGCAGCAGATTATTCCACGGCTTGATGATGAAATCGAAAGCGCCGTGACGCATCCCCTCCACGGCAAGCTCGATGCTTCCCCAGGCCGTAATCAGTATCACGGGCACTTCGGGCACAAGGATCTTGGCGCGACGTAGCAGATCGATACCCTCCTGACCGGTGGTGGAGAGGGAATAGTTCATATCCATGATGATGAGCTGCAGGGGGGTGTTGCGGATAATCTCGATAGCGGAATCGGGATTATCTGCCGACACGGTTTCATATCCTTTGCGGTTAAGAATCATCGCAAGGGATTGCCTGATCGCTCTGTCATCATCAACAATTAGAATCATAATGCAAATATAGTGAAAAGTTTTCGGTTTTCAGTTTTCAGATTTGAGTAGGGGCGCGAGAAATCGCGTCCGCATCAAAGGAGCGACACTTGCTTGCCAAGTGTCGGCGGGTGCGGGCAGTTGCAAGCAACAGCCCCTCCGATTCTTATTATCTCGCCCCTTTGGGGCTCAAAGTCATTGAGTCGAAGTCGATGTCGCGGGAGGTGGCGTAATCCCAGAGGGTGAGGCTGCGGATCTGGTAGTAGTAGTTCCAGAAGCGGTAAAGCTCGTTGATGTATTCGCGCCGGGCTTCATCCTTGCTCACACGGGAGTCGTTGAGGTCGAGGGTCGAGATCTTGCCGATCATGAAGGTCTCCACGTTGGTGGCGTATCGCTTGGCGGCAATCTCGTCGGCACGTTGGCTGATTTCGAGCTGGCGCATCTGGTTGCGGTATCGCTCCACAAGGATAAAGATATTCTGCGCAAAGTCGGCGCTCTCCTGTCGTAACTTGCTTTCGGTGACGTTGCGGTTGCTTTCCGCCACCTTCACCTTGCCACGTCGGCGTCCCCAGTCGAGAATCGGTATCTCGAAACCGATCTCCACCACCTGATTATCCTTCAGCGGTGAGTATGCGCCCGCAAAACGGCGGTCGGTGCCGGTGTAACCAATCTGGGCGAAGAGGGAGATCTGTCGTAGATTACCTTTTGCCTTCGCCACTTCATAGTCAGCTTCGAGCTGACGGCGGCGGAGGTTCTGGGCAAACTTATTCCTCTCCAGAGCTTTTGAGAGTGCATCGTCATAGCGGATGTCGGCTGTTGGTACGATCGTGGGGGCGATGAGGGAAATGTCTGTGGCCTCGTTAAGGTCGAGAAGAGTTCGGAGCTGAAACATACAGCTCTTGCGCGAACTTTCGCAGTCGGTGAGGTCCGATTCAGCTTTCAGCAGATTCAGCTCCATCTGCAGGAGGTCGTTGCCACTGATGCGCCCCATCTCCCGCTTCTCTTTCGCCACATTATACAGTGTCTTCGCGTTCTCAAGATTCTGCAAAGCGATCAGCTTGTTTTCATCGGCCATAAGGAGCTGGAAGAAATATGAAATAGCCTTGATGGCTACCTCCTCCGATGCGGTAAGGTAAGCGGCCTTCGCTTCGGTGTATCTCACCGGTTCGATCTTGCGGTCCCATTTTATGTTGTTAACGCCGAAGATCGGTTGCGAGAGTGTCAACGCCACCGGTATCGACATGAAGCGGTTATACTTCGTGCCCTCCAACTGACGGTAAAAGTCGAGAGAGGTGTTGACCGAAATCTTACCACCCGTAAGCCATATATTCTGACTCAGCGACACCTCGCCGTTCAACTGCAGGTAATTGTTGCGCACGAAACTGTAGCTTCCGTCATTATTCATATATGGGGAATACTGGCGGTAATAGGCCGGAACGGTTGCCGAGAAATTAACCTCGGGGAGCAGTTCGGCGCGATAGGATCGGTATTCCCAGTATGAGGTCTTAAGCTCGTTAAGAGCCACAGCCGCGTCCACGCTGTTCACTCTGGCGCGCGAGATGGCTTCATCGAGAGTCAGGGTTAGCGTTTCCGTCTCCGCACCCATCGCGGACGCGGAGATCAGAAAAGCTGCGTATAAGAAAAATTGTTTCATTATTCGTCTTTAAGTGCTATTGCCGGTTCGATCTTCATGGCCTGACGTGCAGGGAACCATACACCAATTATAATCATGATCACCATCAGCGCCATTGCTATGAGGTATGCTATTCCGGCCGGTATCCATGAGAATTGATAATCGGTCATAGATAATGAATATTCACGCATAAGGTAATGGGTGAGTAATCCATCAGCAATGAGAGCAGGTATTGAGATAAACAACAGCAACAACAGGCCTTCGCTTACGATTCTTCGGAAAACATCGGAGGAGGTTGCCCCACACGTCTTGCGCAGAGCGATCTCACCTGTGCGCTGGCGGATGCGGAACCAGAACGTGCCTAAAAGTCCGAGGAATATAATGAGTAGAAGGAATATTACTCCGGCAACCCATAGACGCATTTCAGAGTCTTGGCTACGCTGACATAAGGCTCTGACATTCTTCATATCCACCAGTTCTGTCAGATACACATTACGCAGTCTACGCATATCAGGACTTGAATAGAATTCATCTTCGAATTTTTTACCCATATCAGGTTTTACAAGCACTGCTATCTCATGAGCCCAAAAGATGTGATCATCATTCTTTTCATCAATCGGTACATAAATTACATTGCCGGGGGTTTCGTAATCACTACGTTTCATTGGAGCTATTAGTCCGCCAATGCGACGAGTGCCTTCTTCGTAACCAAAATGGCCATAATGACCAACCAAAGATTTTGAATCAGTTATCTTCAACTTTTCGTTACCGGATATATTATTCCCCGGACCATCCGAAATAAGGATTTCATTTTTTCGTAAGATTTTTTCCAATTGTTCTGCGGTATAACCCTCGGGGCTTTTTAATCTCAGAATCCGAACCATCTCGGGAGATCCTGTACGAAGATTGCCCTGAAATCTGATAGAGTCCGGAAAACCTTTAAGACGCAGTTGAGTACCGGAATAATTGTAATTATATGGGATTGAATTATTGGATAAGCCTACCAATTCAACGTATGGAGATCGGCGTAGACGGGCAAGCAATGCACGAATGTCATTGGCATAGTCTTCGTTTTTTAGGGCTACAAACTCCGGGCTTGATTGATCTACATATCTTAGATTCATTTTATAGACATTAGTGATGTCATATCCTTTTTCCTTAAACTTTAGGCTGAGTGTTGAGAAAAGATCGAGTGATAGTGCCCAGACTGCAACCGAGACGATCAACAGCTCGATGCAGAGCCACATATTCTCGCGCCATTCGTTTCTTATTTGTTTTATTAGATTGCGATTCATATTTTTAGGTTTTAGGCCTTAGGTAATTAGTCGTTCTTTCCGGAGATTGCTTCGGCGGGGTTGGTGCGCGAGGCTTTCCATGCGGGTAATCCTGTGCTGAGTAGATTTAGTATGAGACAGAAGAGGATGGCATAGCCAAACGTCTTGAAATTGAGAAGCATATCGAAAGTGGGTCGTGCTGTTGTGATATCTCCTTCTGACCACATGTTTCCGTATGAGATGACGTAATTGGAGAAGAATGCTATAAAGATCATGCAAAGCATAAGCCCTATGAGACCTCCGCAGAGTGTCAGGACAAGATTCTCACCTAAGAATCGGTTGAGGATGTTCCACTTTGTAGCTCCGTAGGCACGGCGCACACCTATTTCCGAAACACGCTGGCGAAGACGGCTACGGGTCATGCTGCTTAGGTTGATAGCCGGCAGAAGGAGGAGTATGAGGTAAATTGCATAACGCTTTTTTCTCTCCACTTCATAATCAGGATCGTTGTTAGAGCCTCTGAGGTGTGCCATCATTTCGGCATTGTAGGGGTTGAGATGGTACTTGAATTCCTTACCTTCTTTCTTGAGGGTAGAATTCATAATGTCATAGCGTTGCTTTACTTGTTTGCGGATATCCTCTTCCGAAGTGCCTTCAGACATTAAAAGGTAGGCTCTGGATTGACCTAAAATTCCATCGCCCCATTGTTCGTCATCCTGACTCACCTTAGAAGCAGAGTAAGGCACATACATGTTTGAATAACTTTCGCCAAGAATCGGGCTGGTGTTGTCTACAACTCCGACAATGGTATAAGGAGAGTGGTTAATCTTAATCTCTTTCCCCACGACATCTGCATTGCCGAATATTTTTTCAGCAGAGGCTTTCTGAAGAATAACTTGATTGAGATCTGCATCAACGGCTGCCTTGTCGAACGGTTTGCCGCCGATAAATTTGAAATCGAAAATCTTCCAAAAATTCTCATCGACCTTTTTCTGTACGAGATTGATGCAGTTGCCATCAGTAAGGGAAACGTCTGAAGGTTCATCCCAGTCTCCGCCGTAGGAAATTATATCTATACCGTCAAGACCGGAGTAGATCTTTTGAACAGTGTTATAGGATAAAGATGCCGAACTATCACCCTCTTTATAGCACACATGCCCATATTTGGCGTGAAGAATACGGTTGCGGTTACTCTCGGGGGCAACGGGCACGGAGTCGACCGATGCAATCATATAGACCGCCATCACGAAGAAGATCGCGAATGCCGTACCCATCACCGAAGTGATTGTCACCACCGGCTGATGGCGCAATTCAAACCATATCTGTTTTAAATAATTTGTCATAACCATTAATTATTAATTAGTTATAGGATTCGGCGACCGTCGAGGAAGTGGATGATGCGGTCGGTCTGACGAGCCTGTTCCTCGTTGTGGGTCACCATCACGATGGTGCGACCGTCCTCTTTGTTGAGCTGATGCATGAGGTCCATCACTTCGGCACCCATCTTCGAGTCGAGATTACCTGTAGGCTCGTCGGCAAGGATGATTTCGGGATCACCGACTATGGCTCGGGCTATCGCCACGCGCTGGCACTGACCGCCCGACAGTTGCGAGGGGAAATGGCGCTTACGGTGAGAGAGACCGAGGCGGTCGAGCACTTCATCTATTTTCTTCTTGCGTTCGCGTGCGCCGATATCCTTGCGGTAGAGGAGGGGGAGGGCTACGTTATCGCTGACGTTAAGCGAGGGGATGAGGTGGAAGCTCTGGAACACGAAGCCGATGTTGGCGTTGCGGAAGTGGGAGAGGGCTACGTCGCCGAGTTTTTCGGTCTCTGTGTCCATGATCACGACCTTACCTTTCGAGGCGGTGTCAAGAAGGCCGATGATGTTGAGGAGCGTGGATTTGCCACAGCCCGACGGACCCATTACGCTTACGAATTCACCTTTTTCTATTTCGAGGTTTACGTTTTCGAGTGCGATAGTCTCGATTTCTTTGGTGCGGTAGATTTTCTCCACACCTTCAAGAGTGATGATGCTCATATTTTCAGTCTTTTATTTTTATCAAATCGTTGTTTTTATATTCACTTAAATCATTGCGGACCACAACGTCGCCCGGTTTGAGACCAGACAGCACCTCCACATAGTCGAAGTTGGCTTCGCCAAGGGAGACTTCGCGGCGTTCGAGTTTACCGTGGCCGTTGTCGATAAACATGGTGTAGGTGCCCGGGCCGTGATAATAGGGGGCGTTTGGGAGACGGACCACATCTTCGCGGATGTCGTAAAGCACATTGATTTCCGCCTTGATGCCGGAGCGCAGGTGCTCGTCGTTGTCGTTGTCAAGGATGACGGTGAAGGAGACCACACCGTTGTTCGACTGCGGGGCGATTGTGCTGATGTGACCTTTTAGCGTCTCTTTACCCACGCGCACCTTCACCTCCGATCCGAGGGCGAGTTTGTCGGAATTCGCCTCCGGAATCTGACCCTCGATCTTGAAATGTGAGAGGTCGGAGAGAAGTGCGAGACGTTCGCCGGCGGAGATACTTGTGCCGATAGAGGAGTTAAGGTAAGTTATAGTGGCTCGCGCCGGAGCCTTGATGCGTGCATCTTCGAGTGTACGGCGTTTCTCCTCCAAGTTCTTTGCCGTAATACCCTCCTGAAGCTCCTTGGTCTTGCGTGAAGCCTCGTGGCTCAGCGTCTCGTTGTGAAGCTGCTTGCGGAGCTGGTCGAGTTCGAGAAGAGCGGTCTTGTAGGCCAATTCAGCTTCACGCACTTTGTCGCCCGTGCCGCTACCGATGCTGTCGAGGTGCTTCTCGTTGGCCATTTCTGTTTTAAGGCGTGCCACCGACATCTCTTTTGCCTTGATCTGCATTTCGAGGTTGGTAAGGTAAGTGCGGCTTGCGAGGATGGTCTGCTGAGTATCGTAGTTTCTCATCATCCGTTCGTCGGCGAGGTTCTGCATCTGCGTTTCCTCGCTTTCGAGGTCGAGCTTCAGCAGTGACTGACCCGGCTCCACGAAATCTCCCTCATGGCAATAAATCTCAAGGATTTTTGTGTTGATGGGGGAGGTGATGGTCATTTCGTAAGCAGGGATAACTTTGCCCGATGCGTCGGCGGAAGTCTCTACTGTTCCGCGGTCTACGGTGATGAAATCAAGACTTTCCCGCTTCATCGAGGGGGCCATACTCATAATCCCTATCACCACTGCTGCAATGATCAGCACCGCCGGGATTGCGATTTTCAGTATGGTCTTTAGTTTTTGTTTTCTACGTTCTTCTATTGATATCTCTTTATCCATGTCGTTGTTATTGCTTTTCAGTTAGAAATGATGAGTTCGGCACTATAGACTAATATCTATTATCTAATATATGATCTCTATAAATTATGTTGCATTATGCGTGCCAAAAATGTAAACGATTGATAAATAATGAGATGCTAAAGATAGGGGTGTATGAAATCGGACACTTTTATATTTTCAGGACATAAGCGGACAGGAATTATTCCGAAAATGAACGCAAAGCTTTCAAGAATAGATGCGAAATATATTAAATATTGGCGATTTCGTTAATATTTAATATATTCGCGGTGAATATGAAGAAAAAATTTTTGGTGACGGCATTGTTGCTTTGTGCCGGTTCGGTAAATATATGTGCTTCGGTTGAGGAAAAGAACGATTCTCTTCTCCCTAAAGCCATCTCGGGGAGGATACAATGGCGCGTGGGAGTGGAAGTTGCTCCCGCATACGTTCTCCCAACAAGTGACTTTGTGAAGGGCTTGAACGTAGCCGATAAGAAAGTTAACGCGACCTTTACCGGCACTTTGCGGGGAGACTTCAGTTTCAATCCTCGTTCGAAGACAGGAAGACTTTACCCGGGGTTATATCAGGGTGTCGGGATTGATGTGCGCAGTTTTTTTCGACCCGACTTGTTGGCGACTCCCGTGTCGGCGTATGTGATGCAGGGGGCGCCGATCAAGAACTTTACCGATCGCTTGTCGCTTGGTTATGAGTGGCGGTTCGGTTGCGCGTTTGGTTGGGCCGACAGGTCGCATGACTATTCAGACTATTTCCTATTCCCTGCGGTGTGTACACGAGTCACGGCGCACATGGGTGTGAGTCTCAAGCTTAACTATAAACTGACTCCGCGCTGGCTGTTGTCGGCAGGTATTGATGCCACTCATTTCTCCAACGGCAACACCTCGTTTCCGAACGCAGGGATCAATACCGTTGGGGCATCAATTGGTGTGTCATACATTATCAATCCTGACACTGTGAAATACCTTCCATCGGCTGATATGATAAAAGAGACGGACCGCAAACGGTGGGTCTGGGATGTGATGGGCTACGGGGCATGGCGCAAGAGGGAATATACTGGTATGCCGTTATTGCCAGGCTCGTATGGGGTTGCGGGTGTGCAGTTTACCGCTGCGCGCAAATTCAACCGCTATTTCGATGCGGGATTAGCTCTCGACATGAAATATGACGGGAGCGCCGGCAAAAAATCGTACTGGAGCGACTGGACGGAGAGCGGAATTAAGCCGGATAGGGTGCCATTCTTCAATAGATGCAGTGTAGGATTAGGAGCCGTTGCCGAATTCACTATGCCGATATTCACCATAGGAGCCGGAGTCGGGTTTAATATGATAAATCCAGAGGGAGATCAGAGGTTTTACCAATTGCTTTACATAAAAACATTCGTAACGCGCCATCTATATCTCAACACCGGCTACCGTCTCGGCAACTTCAAAGCTCCCCAAAACCTCATGCTCGGCCTCGGCTACCGCTGGTAGTTGAGAGTTGAGGGTTGAGAGTTAGAAATTAGGATATATGCAAAAAGAGCTTGAGGGTACTCAAGCTCTTTTCTGCGTTTTTTGTGTAGTCGTGATTTGTTGAGTTTAAGTGATATTGGTTATATAAATAGGCGTCTATTCTTATCACTTATAACTATTACTTATTCAGCGTAAAGGTAATTTTCGATCTGCTCGGGCTGGAAGTTGGCGATGAAGTCAGCGTGTTTTGCTACCTCTGCCTGTCCGTATTTCACGAATACGTTCATCGATTTGCGGAATGTTGCCTCACGCTGTGTGTCGTCGAGAAGGAGGTATCCCATAACGATATAGCCGGCCATCTCAACAAGGCGACGGGCCATGAAGTCGTGGAACTTGGGATCGTTGACACCGTTGACTTTCTCAACTGCATCGGCATATTGCTGAGTCATGAAGTTGAGCGTTGCCTTTACAGCCTCGTCCTCAGCGCAAACCTGTTTCTCAGATTCACCCTTAATCCATTCGAGATATGTGCCGGTGGTGACGTGGCGGATCGCAGCCACTACCTGAAGCTGAGTAGTACCCTCGTAGATTGAAGTGATGCGTGCGTCGCGGTAGATCTGCTCGCAAGCGTAATCTTTCATGAAGCCTGAACCGCCGTGGATCTGGATGCAGTCGTAAGCATTCTGGTTACAGAATTCAGAAGTCATACCCTTGGCAAGGGGAGTGAATGCATCGGCAAGACGGCTGTAGTATTTAGCCTCTTTCTTCTCTTCAACCTCAAGTTTGCGCTCTTTTGCGATGTCATCATAGATCTTATACATATCCACGAAGCGGGAGCAAGCGTAAAGAAGCGTGCGGCTTGCGTCGAGTTTCGCCTTCATGATGGCGAGAAGCTCGGAAACTGCGGGGAACTCTATGATAGCTTTGCCGAACTGCTTACGCTCTTTGGCATACTGCAGAGCCTCGCGGTAAGCGTGTTCGCTGATACCTACGCTCTGGGCTGCGATGCCGAGGCGTGCGCCGTTCATAAGGGCCATCACATATTTGATAAGACCAAGGCGGCGGCTGCCTACGAGTTCGGCGGGAGCATCCTTGTAAACGAGCTCACATGTGGGGCTACCCTTGATACCCATCTTGTTTTCGATGCGGCGAACGTTTACACCACCGTTGCGCTTATCGTAGATGAACATTGAAAGACCGCGGCCATCTTTTGTGCCCTCCTCAGAGCGGGCGAGAACCAGATGGATGTCGGAATCACCGTTGGTGATGAAGCGCTTAACGCCGTTGAGCACCCATGAGCCGTCTTCTTTCTGAGTGGCTTTGAGCATTACCGACTGAAGGTCTGATCCGGCATCGGGCTCTGTAAGGTCCATCGACATTGTCTCGCCGGCGCAGACACGGGGGATATATTTCTCTTTCTGAGCGTCGTCGGCAAACTCATAGATAGTCTCGGCGCAGTCCTGCAGACCCCAGAGGTTTTCGAAACCTGCATCGGCGCGGCTAACGATATCGGCAGCCATGATGTAGGGTGTGATCGGGAAGTTGAGACCTCCGAGACGGCGGGGCATCGACATACCCATGAGGCCGGCTTTGCGGCAAGCCTCAAGGTTCTTGGCAGTGCCCTCTGCGTAAACCACGCGATTGTTTTCCACGCGCGGACCGTTGTGATCCACATCCTCAGCATTCTCCGCAATGATGTCACCGCAGATCTCGCCTACGATCTCAAGCACTCGGTCGTAGCTGTCCATAGCATCCTCGAAATTCTGAGGTGCATAATCATATTTATCCGCATCGGCGAAGTTGCGCTCCTTGAGCTCAACGATCTTCTCCATCATCGGATGTTTCAGATGGGCTTTCAGAGCCTCGTTGTCTGTATAGAAATTAGCCATGGTTTACTTGGAATTCTTTTTGTAATACTTGATTAATTTTGGAACAACCTCCTCCATCTTGCCGGTTATCACATAATCGGCTATTGTATTGATCGGAGCGTCCGGATCAGTGTTGATAGAGATGATGATCGAGCTGTCCTGCATGCCGGCGATGTGCTGGATCTGACCTGACACGCCGCAGGCGATATAAAGTTTCGGACGCACGGTCACACCTGTCTGGCCGATCTGACGGTCGTGGTCTGCCCAGCCGGCGTCTACCGCAGCACGGGTTGCACCAAGCTCACCGCCGAGTACGTCGGCAAGCTCTGCGAGCATATCGAAGCCCTCTTTGCTGCCTGCGCCGTAGCCACCGCATACGATAACGGGCGAGCCTTTGAGGTTTACTTTTGACTTCTCGATATGACGGTCAAGAACTTCAACCACGAAATCCTCGGGAGCTGTGTATTTATTCACATCAAGGTCGATAGCCTCGCCCTGATAGTTGGCATCTTTGATCTCTTTCTTCATGACACCCTCGCGGACGGTTGCCATCTGCGGACGGCACTCGGGGTTAACGATCGTAGCCACGATGTTACCGCCGAACGCGGGACGAATCTGAAGAAGAAGGTCTTTATATTCTGTGCCTGTCTTTGCATCTTTATGATCGCCGATCTCAAGAGAGGTGCAGTCGGCGGTCAGACCGCTGTGGAGAGCCGACGATACGCGCGGACCGAGGTCGCGGCCGATGGCAGTCGCACCCATGAACGCGATGCGGGGCTCGATCTCCTTGAAGAGGTTGATGAGGATTGAGCTGTGGGGGAGTGAGGTGTAAGGATAGAGACGTTTGTCTTCTACTTTATATACGCGGTCAACGCCGTAGGGATAGAGCTGCTTCTCGATATCCTTGAGGTTGTCGCCAGCCACTACTGCTTCCAGCTTGATGCCGAGCTTATCGGCAAGTGCGCGACCTTTGGTGAGGAGCTCAAGGCTCACGTCGGCAACTTTGCCATCCTCATATTCGCAATATACGATCAAATTATTCTTATCTGTTGCCATAGCTTAGCCGATAGTGTGGTTTACGATTAATTCCTTGATGAGGTCTTCGATCTCCTCATCGTTGTTCTCTACTTTACGCGCGTCCTTAGCGGTGAAGACCACGTTCTCGATACCTTTCACCTTTGTAGGTGAGCCGGCGAGACCGCACTGGTTGAGGTCTGCGTCTACCGAGGCGGCTGTCCACTCTCCGATTTCGAGATAGGGACGGCCTGCGATGAATGCTTTTTTAGCCTCGTCGTTGGCCACCTCTGAGGGCACTGCGGCATATTTGTATTTCTGAACGTTGCGGGCGTTGCGCGGACGGCAAGCGTCGGCCGAGCCGTTAACGGTGATGACTGCGGGTACGGGACATTTCACAGTTTCCACGCCATTCTCAAGACGGCGTTTCACTATTACTTTGCCATCATTGACTTCCATGATCTCCTCAGCGTATGTAACCTGCGGAAGACCAAGTTTCTCAGCTACCTGAGGACCAACCTGAGCGGTGTCGCCGTCGATGGCCTGACGACCGCCGATGATAAGGTCGTATTTGCCGATTTTACGGATTGCTGCATTAAGTGCATAGGAAGTTGCGAGTGTGTCAGCACCGGCGAAAGCACGGTCTGAAAGCACGATGCCGCGGTCAGCACCGCGATAGAGACCTTCGCGGATAACCTCTGCCGCACGCGCCGGACCCATCGTGAGGATAGTCACGGTTGTGCCGGGATACATATCTTTCAACTTCAGGGCCTGCTCCAATGCGTTGAGATCTTCAGGGTTGAAAATCGCCGGGAGTGCGGCACGGTTGATAGTGCCGTCTTCCTTCATCGCATCTTTGCCTACGTTACGGGTGTCGGGCACCTGCTTGGCCAATACAATGATGTTCAAACTCATAATCTGATGTATCTTTAGTTTGTTTTATTTTCAGTTTAAGCGGAAAACACCGAACAGCGAATTTTGCATAACTACGCTATTCTGTGCAAAATTAATAAAATTTTCTGAAATAATGCCCAATTTTAACATCCTTGTGCATAATTCCTTGTCAATATCAATAAAATAGGAGATATGGGATAAGCGATAATTAATAAGAATAAAAGATCTTCACATCTATCTTACCTCTCATTCTTTATCTAAATTTGTTTGTCATCATGAGTTTGTAAAGGACTATAAAGCGCAAAAGGCTAAACCGCTAGAACGCATCGCGGCGAAACAATGGTTGCACGCCCAAGCGGCGCAGAGATTTAACCAAATCATACAAACCCCGGTTTCTTCGCCGCAATGGCGGCTTCATCACCGGGGCCTACTACTGTATAGCCGCAATAGCGGCATCTCCTTCAAATGGGTTAACCACAATCTTGCCGTTCCACGGCTCTGTGGGCTGTTGCGCAAATATCGCTCCGTAAATGCAAATCCTTTATAGTAACGCAGACACTCCGTGGCTGCGAATAATCGTCGTCACGGAGTGCCGGCGTTACTGGTTGTCACGGTCGCGGCATGCCGCGACCCTACTTTTGCCGACTCGCGAATACAGTAAAATTGGCGGGTTCGCCAATTTTTACTATATTTGCAGATAAGTCAGGCCGTGATGCGTTGCGGCTTGGTTTTCAATAGTTATTAAGCAATTGACAAGATGAGGATATTAGCAAGTATATTTGTGGGGGCGGTGGTAGCTGCTTCCTGTACGGCCTTGGAGGCTGCGGGTGCCAAGAAGGTGGTGAAGCCTGCGGGGCCTTCGGTCGAGGAACTGATCGAGCAGGGGCGTGCCGCGTTTTTTGATTATGATTTCAGTAAGGCAGAATCGGATTTCGCGGCTGCACGAAAGAAAGCGGGTAAGAATATTCCGGATGAGCTGGGGATTTATGAGGATGAACTGGTGAATGCGCGCAATTTCTTTGACCGCGTGGAGCAGATCGTGATCCTTGACAGTATAGTGGTGCCTAAAGCCGATTTCTTCAAGGCTTATCATCTGCCGTTCTCCGCCGGATCGTTAGGCACGGTTGAAAATATTCCCTTTCAGGACGTAGATGCCAATTATGTCTTCACCAACGAGGGTGGGGACTACAAGACCTGGGCGCAGCCTGACTCAATCGGGGTGTTGCGTATAATGGAATCCAACCGCCTCACCGATGGCAGCTGGAGCGAACCGTCGGAGACTCCGGACGTTCTCAACAATGGAGGCAACGCGATCTATCCGTTTATGATGTCTGACGGCGTGACGCTTTATTATGCATCAGATAATGAGGATTCGATGGGTGGCTACGATATTTTCGTCGCTACGCGCGATGCCACTGATGGGGAATACCTCCAGCCTCAGAATATAGGAATGCCTTACAATTCACCCTACGACGACTATATGCTCGCCATCGACGAACTGAACGGAGTGGGGTGGTGGGCTACTGACCGCAACCTGCTTGGTGATGACCTTACCATTTATCTTTATAAGGTGAACGATCTGCGCAAGAATTACAGCCCTGACGACGCGGAGGATCTTGCCGACAAGGCTTTTATCCGCAATTATCGCACTACATGGGGCGATGAGGACTATTCTTCTCTGATTGATGAAGTGATGGCAATTCAGCCTGCTCCGGAACAGAAGCAGATCGATTTCATTTTCCCGATGAAGGGTGGGAAAGTCTATTATAATCTTGATGATTTCCGCACATCGGCAGGCCGGCAGATGATGTCGAAGTATCTGAATGCGGAGAAGGCTTTCAAGAACACGGAGTCGAAATTGGCCGACCTACGCAAGAAATATTCCATCAGCAAGAGCACTTCGCTCAAATCCTCCATCCTCTCGCTTGAAAAGGATGTGGAGAAAGAGAGGGAGGCTTTGCGCAAGCTCCGTAGCGAAGTTTACCGCGCCGAGTTTAACCATTAAAACCTAACACCTGACTTCATGCTTTCTTTTACGCTTGCTCTGATAATTCTTGTCGGAGGGTATTTTATCTATGGAAAATTCGTGGCCAAAGTTTTTGGTCAGGATCCGTCGCGTCCGACTCCGGTCAAGCTTCATGCCGACGGCGTGGATTTTGTGGAACTCCCGACATGGAAAGTCTTCCTCATCCAGTTTCTCAATATCGCAGGCTTGGGTCCGATCTTCGGTGCAATCATGGGTATCATGTTCGGTCCTGCGGCTTTCCTTTGGATCGTGTTCGGCACTATTTTCGCCGGAGCGGTGCACGACTATCTGTCGGGTATGCTCTCGGTCAGGAGCGGCGGATCGTCATTGCCGGAGATTGTAGGTGACCAGTTGGGCACCGGTATCAAGAACACAATGAGGGGATTCTCCCTCCTGCTGATGATACTCGTAGGGGCTGTGTTTGTGTATAATCCTGCTGATCTTCTCGCGATGCTGACGCCCTCGACTTTCAATCGCCTCTTCTGGATTATAGTGATCTTCGCATATTATATGCTTGCTACTCTTCTCCCAATCGATAAACTCATCGGCAAGCTCTATCCTCTCTTCGGTTTCGCATTGCTCTTTATGGCAGTCGGAATCCTTGTGGCGCTTTACGTTCATTCGTCGGATATGCCCGAGATGTGGAGCGAATTCTATAACCACAAGGCCGACCCCGAAGCCAACCCGATCTTCCCGATGATGTTCGTATCGATCGCCTGCGGTGCGATTTCCGGCTTCCACGCCACGCAGTCGCCCATGATGGCGCGTTGCCTTAAGAATGAAAAGCACGCCCGCCCCGTCTTTTATGGCGCGATGGTGACAGAGGGAATTGTGGCGCTGATATGGGCTGCCGCTGCAATTACGTTCACCGGCGGCTACGACGGTCTGCAGAGTTTTCTCGGCAACGGCTCTCCGGCAATCCTTGTCAACGATGTTTCGCGGTCGTGGCTCGGCACATTCGGCGGTATACTCGCCGTGCTCGGAGTTATCGC
>JAIEAO010000101.1 GCA_029071345.1 Muribaculaceae bacterium
GGGTATAATATTTTATTATCTGGTTATGTTTATCTTATTTTATAGCAAAGAGTAATTTCAATCGGAGGGGCTGTTGCTTGCAACTGCCCGACTTTCCGACAGTTGACAAGCAACTGTCGCTCCGTTATCTTGTAGGCACTTTAACCGACTGCAAATATAGAAATTTTTCTTTATTTCACCAAAATTTCTTGCAGACTTCTCTTTGGCACATGATGTTTCTGCTCTTCATCACGCCAATATTTTATCTCATCATCTTTCATTTCTTCGATTATCACCGTTTCCACCGGTTTGCCGATCGCAAGCACATAGATAGGATCGAGTTCGGTCCCGATTTTCAGGGCTTCCTTTATCTCTTTTTTATTGAACGATTTGATGATGCAGCATCCTAAGCCCTTGCTCACAGCCCCGAGCGTCAGGGCTTCGAGCTGTATGCCGTCGTCGCAAAGGAGATTGGTGGTCATGGATGTGTCAAGACATTGGATAATATAAGCAGCCGGACGCTCCCCTGCTTCGGGGCCGTCCCAGTCAGTTAGATAGCCGGCCCATTTAAGGTGTGGATAAACTTTCGCACACTCTTCCACACTGCTGACAACCCTATACTTCAACGGCTGGAGATTTCTACCTGATGCCGTAAAGCGGCACAGATCCACTATCTCTTTAAGTTCATCGTCGCTGATGCGCACTGATTCGTCAAAACGGCGATACGACCGGTTGCGAATCATCATCTCTTTTAATTCTTTATATTCCATCGTGGTTAACGGGATTTGAGATACACCCTTATCAGTAATAACAATTTTCCGCCGATTCTTTCCATATTTCATTCATTTTTCCTAACTTTACCCTATTATCACGTGTTTATATGGAGCAAACCACAATCACTATAGCCCGATTGGGCAGAGATATTACTGCCGCGCTGACACCCGTATACGGCGAAGGTGAGGCGAAGGCCATGATGCGCCTGATTTTTCATAATCTAAAAGGCTGGGGATTGACCGAGCTCGCTATTCATGCCGACAACCCGGCCTCGGATTATCTGCAAAGCTCGGTAGCCAAGATTATCAATCGGCTTAACAATCACGAACCATTACAATATATCTTGGGCGAGGCTTATTTCTACGGGATGAACCTCAAAGTCTCTCCGGCCACGCTGATTCCGCGCCCTGAGACAGCCGAACTTGTGGATCTTATTGTCAAAGATTATGGTGAAAACAAAGATCTGCGAGTACTCGACATCGGCACCGGCTCCGGAGCGATCGCGATTGCTTTGGCACGAAATCTTCCTTTCTCCGATGTTGCCGCCATTGATATTTCGGCGGATGCCATTGCCGTGGCCAAGGAGAACGCCTCTAATCTGCACGCAAGCGTGAATTTCCGGCAGGCGGATCTATTCTCGTTTAAACCGCAAGCTGAATCACTCGACATCATCGTCAGCAATCCTCCTTATATCGATGAGTCTGAAAAGGCGGCGATGGATCCCAATGTGCTTGATTACGAACCCCATTCGGCACTGTTCGTACCCGACGACGATCCATTGAAATTTTACAAAGCTATAGCAGACCTTGCTATGAATGCTCTTGTTAAAGGTGGAAGCCTCTATTTCGAGATAAATCCCCGTCATGCTGATGAGATGGCTGAGATGCTCCAAGCCAAGGGTTTCTATGACATACGCTCTCACCGCGACATAGCCGGAAAAACCAGATTTATTGATTGCCGCAAAAATTAGAAGATGGAGAGAAAAAGAAAGAAACCTGTCACCCCGGAAGCCGCCCGACTCAAGATGGCAGACCTCTGCGCACGCTCGGAGCAATGCGAATATGAGATTCGCGAGAAACTGCGTAAACAGGGACTTCCTTCAGCAGAGGCCGATAAGATAATCACGTTTCTTATCGATAATAAATTCATAGATAATGAACGCTACGCCCGCAGTTTCACCAACGACAAAGTGCGTTTCGCATCATGGGGGCGAAATAAAATCCGGCAGGCCCTGGCTCTCAAACGAATTCCATCATCAGCCATCAATGAGGCTCTTAACGAGATCGATGAGAAAGAATATCTGAAGGCTATACAACGCGCTGGAATGTCCAAAGTAAAAAGCCTTGACATTGAAGATTACGATGACCGACTAAAGCTTTACCGGCATCTGTTGTCGCGTGGATTCGAATCCTCGCTGATTTCAAAACTGATTGAATATCTCAGAAAACGCAATAAAGACTCTGAATAGGTATGAGAATAAAAGGAGCGGCATCCCGCATCTTTCACTCGTGGCTTTCACCGGCATTCGACTTCGCATTTCCGAGAAGCTGCCACATCTGCGGTTCGCGTCTCTCGCACGGATGCCGATATATTTGCCCTACCTGCCTCATGCGACTACCACGCACCCGTTTTCACCGGCAGCCGATGAATCAGATGGAACAGAGATTCGCGGGAAAATTCCCATTCACCAACGCCACAACACACTTCTTTTATTCATCCGACTCAGCGATGGCAACCATTATCCACGATCTCAAATACCGTCAATATCGAGGACTCGCAAAATTCATGGGCGAGGTCGTAGCAAAAGAACTACTCTCGACATCCTTTTTCACAGATGTCGATGCAATCATCCCCGTGCCCATGCATCAGCTAAAACAAGCGCGAAGAGGCTATAACCAGACAGAAGAAATTGCCAAAGGCGTCAGCGAAATATTATCTATCCCTATCCTTACAAACTTAAAAGCCATAAAGCCACACCAAACTCAGACACGCCTCTCGCTCAACCAACGCCTCGACAACCTCACAGGCACATTCGCAGTAAAAAATCCAGAAGAACTGCACGGCAGACACATCCTGCTCCTCGACGACGTATGCACCACCGGAGCCACACTCACCTCCTGCGCCGACTCCCTACTCGCCGCCCAAC
>JAIEAO010000102.1 GCA_029071345.1 Muribaculaceae bacterium
CTGATATCTAATATCTAATATCTAATATTTGATAGTTGATATTTGAGGGGGGGGTGTTATCTTACGTTTCCTGAGCTGACGATGATTACTACTACTGAGGAGATTACAAATAGGGCGGCCATGACGGTCTCGATCTTCTCGAGTTTTTTAGCTGCAATCGGACTGATCTTACCGAGATAGATAGCGGCAAGATTGCAGAATGCGCTCATAAAGGCGAAAAAGACCGTGGTATATCCCCACCAAGGTATACCGATCACGATGTCGCACACTATCCATGCAATCACGAGGGCCATGATGATCCATGCCACAAGCTTTGATTTGAAAAATTGCTGAAATGTCATTTCTTCACAATGTTAAGTGATTAGTAATTAAAAATGCGGAGGGGCTGTTGCTTGCAACTGCCCACTGATTACAAAATACGACAGTTGACGAGCAACTGTCGCTCCGATATGCAAGTGTCGCTCCGGCTGTTAGCGGTAGAGCTTGAAGCCGTAGACTTTGCCGCTGTCAGCCAACGCGAGAGCGACATAGAAACCTGATCCGAGACCGCCCATGTCGAGATTCATCACCGGCGTGTCGCGGTAATATTTCTCCATCATCTGCATTCCGTTCATGGCGTAGACGCGCATCATGCGGATGTTTTCAGGGAATGAGATCTCGAAATGACCACCACCAAGCCCTTTTACCACAGGTTTCGAGGGCGAGATTATCTCTTCGAAATCGATCTCACGCTGTTTGGCCTCGCGATTGATATCCTTTATGAATTCTTCATAAAAGGAGAAAGGAATCTCCTCATCGTCTTCAGGGGCGGAAACATCATCTAATGTAAGTTCACGGTAATCTTCCGGATCGTAGTAATGGAACTCGGTAGCCGAGGGCATGAATATCTGACTCCCGGCGCGGTCTATAGCTTCGAGGGTTTCCTGACGCGATTCGCTCAAAGCCTTATACTCCGGCGAGTTATACGGATTTTCAAGAACTTTTACAATATAGTCATTGATATTCTGCCAAGACTCGAGAGCGGAGACGGGTAAGCGGGGATCGTAACGTATCAGCTCGATCTCTTTGGCATATTTTTTCAGGTATTCCGTTTCTGCATCGGTAAGTTTCTCGCGCTCAAATTTACGTTTGGTGCTGTAAGCCAAAATCGGATAAGCCTTATTCTCCCCTGAGATTATCACATATCCCCCTTTGGGAGAGTTATAGACATAAATCGGAGAGAAAAGGCGGTCGGTGGTAAGTTGACGACCGTTCCACACCATCTGCGGAGGAGCCGTGACCTCGCCATAGGCAGCGTTGAAGAATTTGTGCGCTAACGCGTTGGCCTCCTTACGCGACACAGTTTCGGCGTACACGGCGGAAAAGCCCGCCATGCACACCGCAACCAATATCACTATAAGTCTTTTCATTTCTGTCATTACATTTCCTGAGCTTCAACCTCAGCTTCTGCAGTTTCAACGTTCTGCACGTTCGGAAGTTCAAGACCGAGATGTTTTTTCTTATCCACAATCTTGAGATAGAGACCGATAAAGAGTGCTGCGACGCCGAGGCAAGCAAGCATCACGAGTGCCCAGGTATAATTGTAACTTACGGATGCCACCTCTTCTGTCATCGTTCCGGCAGCTACCTGAGCCTCGATATCCTGGTTGGTAGAAGTCAGCACCTTACCGATAAGCATCGGGAAGAGCCAGAGACCGATATTCTGAATCCAGAAGATAAGGGCGTAGGCCGAACCGATGATCTTGGCATCAACGAGTTTCGGCACACTGGGCCACAGCGACGCGGGCACGAGTGAGAACGAAGCACCTAATACAAGAATTGTAACGTAAGCTACGATCACACCACCGGCAGCATTACCCTTGAACATCGGAAGGATGAAGGCAAACGTAAGGTGACAGGCGATGAGGAGCAGCGAACCGAGCACGAGCATCGAAGCTGCCTTACCTTTGTAGTCCACGAATTTACCCAAGATCGGAGTGATACCTACGGCGAGGAGGGGGAACACAGCGAAGATAGCTCCCGCGCTCTGTTTCTCGTAACCCATCCAGCAATAAACCACCAAGCTGACGATAGAAATAGCGAAGAGTAGACATTTCATACCTTTGTTTTTGGCGAAGTTGCCGGCAAAGGCGGTAGCGGCAACCACGAGCATGATAGCATACTGAATATAGGTCACAGCATCGGTGCGCCAGAAGGAGTCGTCGGCAAGCGGTGTGAATTCGATGTTACACTGAAGCATATTGACGGCGTACTTCTGGAAGGGGAAGATAGCTGAATAATAAAGCACGCAGAGAAGGGCTACAAGCCAGAAACCGAGGCTCGACAGAATCTTGCCGAGGTCTGAAAGTTTGAAGGGATCATCTTTCTCCTCAGCCTCGCCAGTCTGTGCATCAAGCTTCTTATCCATGAAGAAGTAGACGATAAACATGATGAGGGCGATCATAAGGAGGACTACGCCGAACGCTACTGAGCGGGAAACATCGATAGTGCCCCCCATTGTGGCAAACATCGGCGAGAAGATCATACAGGTTGCGACACCCAAACGGGCAAGTGCCATCTCCGAACCCATAGCAAGTGCCATCTCCCGACCCTTGAACCATTTTACGATACCACGGCTGACAGTAATGCCGGCCATCTCCACACCGCATCCGAAGATCATGAAGCCGATGGCGGATAATTTGGCAGAGGCGGGCATACCTTCGTAGAAAGGAGAAACTCCGAGCTCGTCAAAGCCGGGAATATAGTTCAGATGAACTGTGAACCACTCATGGAGACTACTTGCCTGAAAACTGTCGGTAAGAGCATACCAGTTGATTATCGCACCCACGAGCATTACTAATCCTGAAAGAACCGCAGTGAAGCGTACCCCCATTTTGTCGAGAATGATTCCCGCAAATATGAGGAAGAAAATAAATACGTTCAGGAACGTCTCGGAGCCCTGCATGGTTCCGAATGCGGTGGAATTCCATCCGCGTTCCTGCTGCAGAAGATCTTTGATAGGTGAAAGCACGTCCATGAAGACGTAGGAGCAGAACATCGCGAAAGCTAACAGGGCGAGTGCTGTCCAGCGTGCCCAGGCATAATCGCGCAGTGAGGTCGAAGCCCCTTTAGGCGCCATCGCGCCGGTTGCAGTTGTTGCCATTCTTATTGTTGTTTATGTTGTTTTTTATATCAATGAATTAGGCTGAAGTGTCCATAACTCCTAACTCCTAATTCCTAACTCCTAATTATCAGAACCATGCCGGATTCTGAAGTTTGTCGCGAAGTTCGGATTCCTCGACCGCTCCTGAAATGCGGTCACCCTCCTCACCGTCGGCATCTATAAATATAAACGTGGGGACAACCTGAATATGATATTTTTCGGCGAGTCCCGGATTTTCATCTATATCTATGGTCACGAAATTATACTTATCGGCAAACTCAGCGGCAAGTTTATGAAACACCGGTTTCATCTTCTGACAAGGACCGCACCAAGTCGCGCTGAAGTCAACCACGGAAGGCTTTCCGTTATTCACCATTTGCGTGAGAACCGCATCATCGGCCTCAGCTGCGACAGATCCATCTGAGACGACATCCGCAGAGTCATTGTCAGCTAACGCTTCGATGTTTTCAGTTTCAGACGCTTTAGCAGAGTCTTCGCCGTTAGCCGAACCGGAATTATTACCTGTGCATGATGAAGCGAATGTCATCATCAATGCGGCCATAAGTGCATAAACTATCTTCATAATTCTCTGAAAATTAAAAAAAGCCGGAGATATTACCCCTTTTGAGGGTAAGACCTCCGGCCAATATATTTACTTACTTAAAAATTATTAAGCCTCTTTGTTATGCTCAAGAAGCAGAGTCATCGAAGGACGGTCGCAGATTTCGGCCGGACCAAAATACTGGATAGGACCGGGATACTGATAGAGCGTGTTGAGCGCAAGAGTCTCACGCATAGACGCGAACTTCAGATAAGGACGGCCGTTAAGGTTTACAAGAGCCTTCTGGATCACGGGCTTCATCTCACCGTTACGACGCTCCATATTCATCATCATAGTGATTGGAATACCGCCGCAGACCCAGTTTTCAGTTTTGTCAGTAAGGTTGCGTACGCTTGACATATAACCTGTAAGACCTGAGTTGATGAGCATAGCGGCGTTGTAACCGAGAGCGTAAGTATAGTCGGCATCGAAGTTTGTAGGATCAGCGCAACGACCTTCATAACCGAAGAAGTGGTGCTGAGCTGCGAACTTACCGCTGTACTGCCCTTCGGCAGCCATCTCTTTCAGACGCTTTGCAACCATTTCGCTCAGGAGGCTTTCAGTCTCGATGAGTGATACCTGAACATTACCGTGGCTGTCGCGGTCGAGGCTGAGCTGGAGAGCGATATGCTTCGGCAGCGACTTATAAAGAGCGGCATTTTCGCCTGAAAGGAGATTGTGGATAGCTTCGAGCTTCTCATCCTCTTTCAGACCTTCAAGTTCAGAACCGTTTTCTGCAATTACATCGTTGAGTTCGGAAATAAGAGTCTTCATTGAGGGAATAAATTCGATAAGACCCTCGGGAATAAGAACAGTACCGAAGTTCCCGCCGAGTTTTGCACGCTCCGAGATAACGTAGCAGATATAACTTACGATGTTATCAAGAGTCATGCGTTTTGCAAGCACTTCCTCAGAGATGAGGCAGATGTTGGGCTGAGTCTCGAGCGCACATTCGAGAGCGATGTGAGAAGCCGAACGGCCCATAAGTTTGATGAAGTGGTAATATTTCTTAGCAGAGTTGCAGTCGCGCTGGATGTTGCCGATAACCTCGCTGTAAACCTTGCAAGCAGTGTCGAAACCGAAAGAAGTCTCGATCCATTCGTTCTTAAGGTCGCCGTCGATAGTCTTAGGCACACCGATAACCTGTACGCCTGCACCGATATTCTTGTAATACTCGGCGAGAACAGCTGCATTAGTGTTGGAGTCGTCACCACCTATAATTACGAGAGCCTTGATGTTGAGCTCTTTAAGAATCTTAAGTCCGGATTCGAACTGCTCGGGAGTTTCGAGTTTCGTACGTCCGGAACCGATGATATCGAAACCGCCGGTGTTACGATATTCTGCGATATAACCGGCAGTAAGCTCCATATACTGATGATTGATAAATCCGGCAGGACCCATAAGGAAACCATAAAGACGGTTTTCCTTATTGAGTTTCTTAAGACCATCGAAAATACCGCTGACCACGTTGTGTCCGCCGGGAGCCTGACCACCCGAAAGGATGATACCCACGTTGAACGGCTCCTCTACACGCTCGGGCTTATCGTTGTTTTCAAACTGAACGATAGGCATTCCGTAAGTGTGGGGGAATAATTGTTTGATTTCTTCCTGATTGGCTACGGATTCAGTAGCATCACCTAATTTTACCTTAACATCACCCTGAAGATCCTTGGGCAATTTGGGCTGATATTCAGCCCTTACTCTTTGAAGCGGACTTTTTTTCATATCTTCCTTTAGATATATTGTATTGAGATTATTATAATTTACAGTTTAGCTTAATCGTTTACAGCCTTCAAACCGGTGCGCGGTGCCGCAGGCACTCAGTCATCGACTGACAAATATCATAAGATATTCGCACGTCGGCTGAGAGCGAACGTCGGCCGTAAGGCCGGTGCGCGGTGCCGCAGGCACTCAGTCCGACTGCAAAGTTAACAATTTTATGACAAAAAATCAAGCTAAAAACCTAAAACGTGAACTATCTGATCATTCACCCTTAAGCATCTCCTCGGCTGCATGGAGATCAGCCTCCGTGTCAATCCCTATCGTGGAGAATTCAGTGAGGGCAACATTAATTTTCAGACCGTTCTGAAGCCATCGCAACTGCTCAAGACTCTCGGCCTTCTCAAGGCTTGATTCCGGCAACTTCACAATCTGCGAAAGCGTCTTAGCCTTATATCCGTAGATCCCTATATGCGTGTAGAATTCCGCCTCTTTAAGCCAGTTTTTCCAATCCGTCTTCCTGACGTAAGGAATGATGCTGCGCGAGAAGTACAAAGCCTCCATCTTATCGGAATAAACAACCTTCACGAGGTTAGGATCGAACAATGCGTCAAAACCCTGTTGCGGATCAAACTTCTTGCAGAGTGTAGCCAAGACAGCATCGGGATTATTTTCGAAAATATCAACAATCTTCTTAATCTGCTCGGGGCGGATAAAGGGTTCGTCACCCTGCACATTGATCACCACCTCGGCGTCCGTATTGAGTTTTCTATACGCTTCTTCCACCCTTTCAGTGCCGCTTCGATGTGAAGATGATGTCATAACGGCCTTAAAACCGGCTTTCTCCACACAATCAAAGATGCGGGAATCGTCAGTGGCAACCACTGCCTCTACCCCCGCCTTCTCCACCTGTCGGCATACACGCACTATCATCTCCTCCCCTGCTATCTTGGCAAGAGGCTTTCCCGGAAAACGTGAAGATTCATATCTTGCCGGAATAATTACTATATATTTCATTTTCTTTGTATTATTAGTAGTTCAACGCAAAATTACTCAAATTTTCTTAAATATTTTTGCATTAATAAAAAATTTGTATTAACTTTGCACTCGCAAAACCGAAATGGTGCCATGTCCGAGTGGTTAGGTACCGGTCTGCAAAACCGTTTACACCAGTTCGAATCTGGTTGGCACCTCCGAGGGATGTATCTCACGGTACATCCCTTTTTCATTGTCGTTTAATAAATATTGGCAAAGTCACCAATAATTATTATATTTGCCGATGGAATGGTTTGGACCCTTCCGTAAAATGACATTATAATTAGAGGCGTTATGCTCATCTTGTTTGTTGAAAACGTAGGAAATTTTCAAAACGATGCAAGAGATGGCATAGTGGTTCTCACGCATATAGCGTGGGCTGCTATTGTTACATCTGCATCAAAGGTTTCCTACGACCATCAACAAAGACGTGCATAGTTGGCTCACGTTTTATTGTTGAATTATGGATACTGCTGAAAATAAAGTAAATGATTTCTTCATCCCCGACAATGAGGTGAAGCTTCCCGATGAACTCGATTATAGCCGTACGGAAGATTTTATCCGCGTGGCGGAAGCGTTCGCACGTTCCACATATCAGAGTGTCTATATTATCGACTATTTCAAGCAGAATTTCCTTTACGTCTCCCCGAACCCGATGTTTCTGTGCGGTCTTTCTCCCGAGCAGGTAAAAGAGTTGGGTTATCGTTTCTATCTTGAATATGTACCGGAGGATGAGCAGTCACTATTGCTCGATATAAACCGAGCCGGTTTCGCATTTCATAACACGATTCCCGTTGAAGAGCGCGGGGATTGGTTTATTCAGTATGATTTCCACATCTTAAATGATGATCACCCGATTTTGATAAACCATAAGCTGACATCCCTTGCCCTCACCTCCGATGGGCGCGTATGGTTGGCTCTGTGCGTCGTGTCAGCTTCCAATCACACCACGCCAGGGCATATCGAGATGCATCGCGTCGGGTCTCCCGATTATTTTGAGTTTAACCGTCTCACCCATCGCTGGGATAAACGGACTATACCTACACTTACCGAAGGTGAAAAGAGTGTGATTACACTTTCTATTCAGGGTTTCACTATGTCGGAGATCGGCGACAAGATGTGCCTTTCGGCTGAAACGATCAAGAAATACCGCAAACAGATATTTGAGAAACTCGGCGTCCGCAACATCTCCGAAGCAATCGCCTGCGCCGTTAATAACAAGTTATTGTAGTTGAGGGTTGAGGGTACTCTCCGCTAAGTAGAAACGCGGGAAGCGTTTCACGTCGTGGTCGACGGCGATGTTGGCGGCTATGCGGGCACACATATAGGCTGCCGTCTTCTGCGCGGTGTCGCTCGTCTTGCCGTCCTTAATAGCCGGTAACACTTCATGCAACCAGTCGCATCCCGGTATCTTCCAGAACGCACTATAACCCAACATATATTCAGCAGCCCATACCCTCAAGTCGGACTTCTCGAGCCATTTTCGATCATCGCCGGGAAAGAGTACAAATGCCCCAGCTCCTGAAATAAAATCAAAAGGATATATTATCGGTATATCTGATACATCCACTAATTGCGACGGACCATTTCCCGTAAATTCAATCAATATCCCGCGCTTTTCATCTATATTATAATCATTGATCGCTGATATATTAAGAATCTCATTGAAACCGATTTGACTCAATTCTTCCCTCAAATAATTAAGGAACTTTTCCGAGCCCATTATCATTATCTTGCACGCATTTATCATTTGTCTTTGTTCCCCTGTCATATCTGTCTATTTTTTCACAATGCGAAATTAGGACAAATCCGAACCCTGTGCCATACCCATTTGGGTATATTTTCAGTAAAATTGCATTCGTACCCGTTTGGGTATGGCATAAAATTTTTCGCGGTAGTAATTTCGCATCAAAATAAAATTTGAATTTATGAAATTTATGTATCCATTTTCGGCTATCACTCCTAAAAGTGTCCGTTTTAAGACACTACATATTATGGTATATAGTTAATTATCAATTAATTTCTATATTGGCACGCATAATGTATACTAATCGGCAAACAAGTACAAGAAATAATTATATGAAGACAAAATTGACATTTGCAATAGCATTGACAGTTGCATCCGCAGGGTTCGCACAGACCGAACGCACGGATACAGCTTCGACCCGAGATTTGGAAGAAATCGTAATCAAAGCGCATAAAGTGATACATAAGGCAGACATGGATGTATACCATCCTTCGCAGAGTGCAATCGATAATGCAAAGAACGGCGTTCAGCTCCTTTCCAACCTAATGATTCCGTCGATTTCCGTCAGCGAGGCACTCGGCACAATCTCTTCGAGCGGTCAGGCGGTTCAAGTTCGCATCAATGGTCGGGAGGCATCGGTGGATCAGGTACGCAATCTCCTCCCTTCCACCATCAAGCGCGTGGAATGGATTCAAAACCCCGGTCTTAGATATAACGGAGCAAACACTGTGCTCAACTTCATCGTAGCCAATCCAGAGGTTGGTGGTTCATTGATGCTTTACACCACCCAGGCTCTGAATATGGCGTGGGGGCAATACAATCCGTCGGCTAAGTTCAATTTCGGAAAGTCGCAGATTGAAGTTGGCGGTGGCTATAAACTGACTGAGAATCTGAAAGTCTACCGCGACTATACCGAGACATTCACCACGCCTGATGGGAAATCGATGACCCGCAAGGAAACTCCTATCGGCGGTGACGTAGATAATTCTATCGGTAACGTTTGGGCCTCATACAACTACATCAAGCCGGATACTACGGTTGTCGTGGTGGAAGCACGAGGAACGTTATGGCCACAAAATAAAACCACGTATCTGGGTCTTATGTCCTCCGAATTTTCACATCAGGATCTATTGCTCACTGAGGCAAGTGGAAGCAAAGGGTCAAGACCATCCCTGTCTGCATATTGGGAACAGCACTTCCCTAAAAAACAGACTCTTGTGGTAGATTTCCGTACTCAGTATTATGCCGGTCGCACGTTCTCTGATTATATTGAGGAAAACCCTGACACCTACGAGCGTGTCACGGATATCCACACCAATATCAGGGACCGCAACCAGTTGTATGCCATCGAGACCAATTATATCAAGAATTGGAGCAAATCGCGTTTCACAGCGGGAGTATCATATACTGCAAACCGAAACCGATCCACATACGAAAACCTCGGCAATCAAGTTTTCCATCAGCGTCAGGATAAGGTCTATTTCTTTGCTGAATATTTCCAGCGTATCAACAAATTCACAGTCACTGCGGGGATCGGTGCGCAGTACACCGATTTCCTCTTCCGTGAAACTGATTTAGGAAGTTCGTCGTGGAACGTCCGTCCACAGGCCACACTGACCTATAGAATTAATCAGAAACACAACCTTCTTCTGAATTTCACCTCCTGGCAATCGACACCATCATTGGCTGAGACCAACCCCACACCTCAGCAGATCGACGGTTTCCAGTGGCGCATCGGTAATCCGAATCTGAAAACGGCCAACAGCTATATGCTCACCCTGCGCTATAACTTCCAACTTCCTCGTGTCTATGGTCAGTTCGGAGTCCGCGCGTTCATTTCACCAAACGCAATCACACCTTTCTTCGAATGGCAGGGCGACAAACTTGTTAACACTTACGAAAACAGCAAGGGATTGAAAAATCTCAGCTTCTTCCTTTCGCCGCAGATAGAGATTGTGCCGGACTGGTTGACACTTAGCGGTTATATCGAATGGCGCACCGAACGAATGAAGGGAACAGGCTACCGTCTCACCAACAGCGATTGGTATGGCTACGGATCTCTGCAGGTGATGCATTGGGGCTTCACACTCTCAGCACAGTATGTAAGAGCACAGCGCAACCTTTGGGGTGAAAACATCTCATGGGGTGAGGATATGAACCTTATTGACCTTCGATATAACTATAAGCAGTGGGGCTTCTCAGCCGGATGCCTCCTTCCCTTCGGCAAATACGACCGCGGATCGATTAATCTCAGCAAATGGAACACATCGGTGTCGCACACCCACACTGCTTTCCGTATGCCTTACATCAGCATCAATTATAATTTCCAGTGGGGTCGCCAGAAACGCAAGGCTAACAAGCTGATCAACGTAGGCGGCGATGCCGATAAATCAACCGCAGGAGGACGATAACTCAATTAATCAATTTCTCATACGTAATTACGAAGCCTCGGACAGTGATGCCCGAGGCTTAATTTTATTAATCAGTTAGTAAGGAGATTAGGAAACCTCCCATACAGTTATTGCACTTTTTCGTAGATGTAGACTTCGTGGACTTCCCCTGTGTAACCTTCATCGGTCAATGGGCCTTGGCTCATACCGAGCACTATCTGTGTGCCACGGTTGTTGAGCACCAACAGATCATCATTTACGGGATCAATCGCTAAACCTTCTATCTCTCCGGCACGTTTGAAATCCGACATTTCGCGGAAATGCTTAACTCGACCCTTCTGCGCGCCCGCTGCAACGAGACCTTTGCGCATCACCGGTTTGCCGTTCTCATCCAACTGCACCGAGAACGGTGTGGCTTTCACAACCTCCTCACCCTCTGTCAAGCCTGTATAGGGCACCTCTCCAAGTTCGCAGATATAAAGGTTATCGGGAAGATTATACATTGCCTCTCCATCATCTGACGCAAAAATCATCTTACCGTCAGCAATGGTTATACCTTGACACCAATAGGGAGTTGGAGCGCATTGCATCTTCGTGTGATACTTCCCGGTTTTCAAGTCATAGCAATATACATAACGCGAGTCGACCCAATCGCTCATCCAGACCATGTTTTTATCGCGATCCACTGCTATACCGGAAACTTCCACCTGCCCTGATTCAGGACTCCATGGGAGATCGCGCTTCCATTCGAGCGTGTCGGCATCATAGACAGATACCGCAATATTATATCCTCTGCCATATTCGAATTTCTCTATTCCGCAGTAAATCTCACCGTTCCATACGTCGATATCTCCGAAATGATTAGCTATTTCAGGATGCTGGAACGGCTGAAGATTAGAGGCTACAAGATTCCAGTCTTTATCATACTTATACAGACCTTTTGTGTCCGAAACATAGTAATATTTATCATCAACGGCTATCCCTTGTCTGCCGGGTACTTCCACCACTTTTTTAAGTCTGTATTCCTCCCCAACTTTTTGAGCGGATAAGGAAAAAACGCCGCTTACGGCAGCGGATAAAATCAATAATAAAGCTTTTCGTATCATAATGTCAATATATTTTTATAATTTTACACCCTGTTTCAAGACTAAAACAACAAGTCATGACTATCCAGTATCAAACTCATGGCACTTGCTCACGATCCATCGACATCGAAGTAGAGAACGGCATCGTTACGGATGTGAAGTTTAACGGCGGTTGCCACGGTAACACCCAGGGAATTTCATCACTCGTCAGAGGTATGAAGGTCGAGGATGTAATCGCGCGTCTCGATGGTATCCGCTGCAAGGATAAACCCACATCGTGCCCCGATCAGCTCGCAAAGGCGCTTGCCTCCATTCTCTAACTTTTTACGCACGGACGCGATATATCGCGTCTCTACATTTTATATCTTTACCGAGTTGAGGTAAAGGCTATCTTCTTGAAAATGAAGATAGGCACTGTGCCTCCAACAACCATGCAGAGCAATATAGCGCCGCAGGTAAGTCCGTTTGATATGCAAAGATATAAATTATGGTCGAACATTCCCTCCTGTTGTGAAAAAAGACACAACATTAATCCGGCGAACGTCTTATAGGCGTAGATGCCGGGAATCATGGGAAGGAGTGCCGGGAATGTACATGTCTCGGCCGGAAACTTTGCGTATGAGGATATGAAGACGGCCATCGTTCCGATCACGAAAGATGCCACCAACGAGGCCGGTATTATATGCAGTGGTATCGAGCCGACGTGCATTAGCAGATAACGAGTGGAGTGACCTACGGCGGCTATCAACGCACACCAGAGATAAGCGCGCCGAGGAGGGCGGCTGATTGCAGAGAAACCTATCGCCGCCAACGCAGCGAAGAAGGCGTCTTCAAACAAGTGCATTATCATTTCCATATCAATCAGAACATATTAAGATGCATTATTGACATTCCGGCAAATATACCTATCGAGAGGCAGCACGTCAGCACCAGCGCATCTGTGAAACGGCTGAAGGAGCATATATAATGACGGTAAAGCAGATCGCTGAAAGAGTTAAGAAACGGTATACCGGGCACAAGATACAGTACACTTGTTCCTACGGCCACACCTATGGTTGCCTCGATCGGAAGATAAACAGCCGCTGAGGCGATAAGAGCGGAAATAAACGAGCATGACAACACGACAACTCTGAAATCAATATGCCGCTTGATCAACTCCAATTTGAGCAGATAGCCGATAATCGTTGCAACAAACACTATGGCCATGGCTGCAATGTCTCCGCCAAACAATCTGCAGAACGAGGCATTTGCGACACCGACAAGAGCAAGAACCATCCATTTGTTCTGCCTGTCGCCATACACAATTTCCTTGAACTGTCTGCAGGCATCGCTAAAATTAGTCTTTCCGTCGGCTATCGCCCAGCTTAATTGACTTAGTTGCGTGTTGATATTGAAACTGATAGCCGTATGATTCACCGTTGCGATCGAATTCACTGTCTCTGTGGAACCCTCATGCCAAAGGTAGATATGCACATGCTTCGGCATGATGTAAAGCTCCACCTCCCTGCCATAAGCTCTGGCAATGCGCTTCACATTCTTCTCCACCCGGATGCACGTCGCACCGGATCCCATTAGCCACGCACTGTATTTCGACAGAAAGAGACAGAGATCCCTGTCAGAGGGAGCCTCTATCTCTGTCAATGCTGTCACACCCATACTAAATAACATTTATAAAGACTATAACATCGAGAGGTAACGTTCGCCCGTATCAGGAAGAACAGCCACTATTATTTTCCCTTCATTCTCCGGAAGTTGGGCCAGTTTAATAGCCTCGGCAGCAGCGGCTCCCGATGAAATCCCGACAAAGATACCCTCTTTGTGAGCCAGCAGCCTCTGGGTTTCAAACGCCTCCTCATCGCTAATTTTCTCAATGCCGTCTACAACATTAGCATCAAAATTCTTAGGGATAAAACCGGCACCGATACCCTGTATCTTATGCGGACCGGGATTCGCACCCGAAAGCACAGCGGAAGCGGCCGGCTCTACAGCTATTGCCTTGATTTCAGGATTATGAGCCTTCAACGCCTGAGCAGATCCGGAAAGTGTGCCACCCGTGCCGACTCCGGCAACCAGAATATCGACTTTGCCGTCAGTGTCGCGCCATATCTCCTCACCGGTTGTCAATCTATGAATCTCAGGATTGGCGGGATTGTCAAACTGGCTCATAATAATACTACCCGGAATTGTAGTCTGCAATTCCTCGGCCTTGGCGATGGCACCTTTCATCCCGTCTTTGCCCGGAGTCAGTACCAGTTCTGCACCTAAAGCCTTCAGGAGTTTCTTACGTTCGTCGCTCATAGTCTCAGGCATCGTCAGAATCACCTTATATCCTTTCGATGCACCGATCCATGCAAGACCGACACCTGTATTACCACTCGTCGGTTCGATAATGGTGCCACCGGGTTTCAACACACCTTGCTCCTCTGCTTTCTTGATCATAGCGTTGGCAATTCGATCCTTAGCGCTACCACCCGGATTGAAAGCCTCGACTTTAACAAGCACTCTGGCCTTCAGTTCTTTTTCTTTCTCTATATTCTTCAGCTCCATCAGAGGGGTGTTGCCGATAAGTTCTGTCATTGATTCATATATCTTCATAAAATTTTCTCTTATTACTTATTACCTATTACTTAGTAGAATTTGTCTTTTGTGTCAGCCGCTTGCGTCTGAATCTTCTCACTTCTCACCTCTCACTTCTCACTTATTTTGGATTGCAATTCGCGCAACGCTGAACAATCCTCGAATATGGAGGCACTGACTCCGTAAGCCATATATTTCCTCCCACAACCGTGTTGTGCCCAACCGTGATACGTCCGAGGATAGTGGCATTTGCATAGACAGTCACATGATCCTCCAGAATCGGGTGTCGCGGCTCATTCACCGGATGACCTTCACCATCAAGGGTAAAGTTCTTTGCACCCAACGTCACGCCCTGATAGAGCGTCACATGATTACCTATTATGCAAGTTTCACCGATTACGACACCCGTGCCGTGGTCGATTGCGAAATACTCTCCTATCTTAGCACCCGGATTTATGTCTATTCCGGTATCGGAATGAGCCAATTCTGTAATAATTCTCGGCAAGACCGGAACATCCAGCATCACAAGTTGATGAGCGAGACGGTAATGCACCATCGCCTGCACCACGGGATAACTCAAAATCACCTCACCGAAATTCTCAGCTGCGGGATCATTGTCATAGATCGCCTGAACATCCGTGAAAAGAAGCCTTTTTATTTCGGGAAGCCTCTCCACAAGCTGCAAAGCGACATTCATACCCTCCTCAGCTGCTTGAGACGAACTTTCCCCCTGATTCTTTTCGTAGATGCAATGGCTGATTTCCTTCGATAGCATACGGAAAAGTTTCTCGGTGCTTACCGATAGACGCGCCTCAAGCATGGTGCGTGTGCCCCGAAGACGGTCAAGAAATTCCGGGAAGACGATGGTCTTAACCAATTCCACAATTTCCCTGACAGCTTCCACCGACGGCAACGGACCGCGCGATGCAGGCATCATATTAAGCTCTATCTTTGAAGGATTTGAAAGTTCCTCTACTGTTTTCTGAATGACAGCTCCGACTTTACGGGTTGCGTCTGAATGTGTTGAATATAGCTGATCGTATTCCATGCTTTTAGTTCATATCCTATTTATATAACAACGTGCGCCGGATTTTTGCTTTCCGACGCACGCTTTTTCTTATTACTTATTACTTATTACTTATTACCTATTACTTATTACCTATTACTTATCGCTTACCTTCTTTCCTTTCAGCCAAACGGATGAGATGAAAGGTGTGGCGTATGCGTATGGGAGGAAAGCGAATGAAGGGAGAGGTTTTGTGATGATGAAGTTTGCAACCTTACCGATCGCTATCGAACCGTAATTAACAGCACAATCCATCGCGACCGCTCCGTTGATGGTTACTGCATTCAGCGATTCTTCGGGGGTGAGCTTCAGCTTTATGCAACCCAGCGACATCACCATCCGCATATTGCCCGAAGGTGATGAACCGGGATTATAGTCGGAGGCCAAGGCTACAGCCACTCCCCTATCAATCATCTTGCGAGCAGGTCCGTAAGGCATACCTAAAAAGAACGATGCTCCGGGAAGAACCGTAGCTACCGTATCCGATTTGCTCAGCAACGCGATCTCCGCCTCTTCGGCTCGTTCGAGATGGTCAACGGATAAGGCATTATGAGCAACACCAACCTGAACACCTCCTGAGACGGCAAGCTCGTTGGCATGAATCTTCGGGCGCATTCCGTGCTTGGCAGCATTTTCGAGGATACGATCTGTCTCACTTGGCGTAAAGAAACCTTCATCGCAGAAAACATCCACGAAATCAGCGAGTCCTTCAGCAGCCACAGCGGGGAGCATATCGCGTATAAGCATATCCACATATTCACCCTGTCTTCCCGCGTATGCTCTGCCGACAGCGTGAGCACCCAGAAATGTGGCGCGCACTCTCATCGGCACGGATTCAGCTATTCGTGCGATTACACGAAGCATCTTAAGTTCGGTCTGAAGAGTTAATCCATAACCTGATTTAATCTCGATGCAACCTGTACCCATAGCCATCACTTCTCGCGCACGCTCCATCGACTGGCGGTAAAGCTCATTCTCGGTAGTCAACTGCAGTCTATCTGCGGAGTTAAGAATTCCACCACCTCTTTTGGCTATCTCCTCATAGCTAAGTCCGCGAATCTTATCCTCAAACTCACCCTCGCGGCTGCCGGCATAAACGATGTGTGTATGCGAGTCGCAGAATGATGGAATCACATCGCCCCATTTGGCATCGTGGATCTCATCGAGGCCGGAGGATGGAATATTTTCCATCTTACCCCAACCTGAAATCTTTCCGTTTTCGACACGAAGCCATGCATCCTCGACTATGCCGAGACGGGACATTTCTGCACCGCGAAGGGGCGCAGAGCGTCGCTCATTATCTACGCCTATAAGACGCTTTATATTGGTTATCAGCATTCTGTAGTCTGTAAGAATTCTATTGATTTTTCAATTAGCGGAGACATTACAGTATCATTCTCAACGAACGGCACAACTTTGCGATACTCCTCATACCACTCTTCGAGAACCGGAGAAGTGTGCAAGGGTCTGCGAAGCTCCAAAGCCTGCATGGCGTTCATAAGCTCGATTGCCAGAACACGCTCCGTATTGCTTGCGATGCGCACAAGCTTCGTTGCTGAGTTACTACCCATCGACACATGGTCTTCCTGACCCTGCGACGAGGGGATCGAATCGCAACTTGTAGGCCAACAAAGACTCTTTGACTGGTTCACGATAGAGGCAGCGGCATATTGTGGAATCATGAAACCGCTGTTAAGTCCCGGATTGGCTACGAGAAACGACGGCAAGCCCCTTGTTCCCGAAATCAATTTATAAGTGCGGCGCTCCGAAATATTGGCAAGTTCCGAAGCGGCAACAGCAAGATAATCCATCGGAATGGCTATCGGTTCGCCGTGGAAATTGCCGGCAGAAACGATGATATCCTCATCGGGGAAGATTGTGGGGTTATCGGTCGGGCTATTGATCTCTATTTCTATCACATTGCCTACATAACTGATGGCATCTTTTACGGCACCATGCACCTGCGGCATACAGCGGAATGAGTAAGGATCCTGCACATGTTTCTTCGGTTGCTCGATCATCTCGCTGCCCTTTAGCCAGTGACGCACGGCGCGGGCCGTAACAAGCTGACCGGGATGAGGACGAACTGCGTTAACCTCATCGCCGAACGGCTCGATGCGGCCATCGAATACATCGAGCGACAGCGCACCGATCTTGTCGGCAAGTGCGCTCAGTTTGCGGAGCTTGAGCAACGCATAGACAGCGTGAGACGACATGAACTGGGTGCCGTTGAGCAGAGCCAATCCCTCTTTTGACACAAGGCGTACAGGCTTCAGACCCAATTCATCGAGCACTTCAGCCGAAGGGCGGATTTGACCTTTGTAATGCACCTCTCCGAGACCGAGCAACGGCAGACACATATTTGCCAACGGAGCGAGGTCGCCCGATGCTCCGAGTGATCCCTGCTGATAAACCACCGGGATTACCTCTTCGTTGAAGAGATCAACCAATCGCTGAACGGTAGAGACTTGAACGCCTGAGTTACCGAAAGATAATGATTTGATCTTTGTGAGAAGCATTATCTTTACGATATTCTCATCCACCATCTCGCCGCAGCCGCATGAGTGTGACTTCACAAGATTTTCCTGCAGCTGCGAGAGGTCTTCCTTGCCGATCGAGATATTGCAGAGCGAACCGAAGCCGGTGGTGATACCATAGATCGGTTCTGCGGAGTGTTCGATTTTGTGGTCAAGAAATTCACGGCATCTTTTTATATTTTCGATAGCTTCCTCACTGAGGGCAAGCTTCATTTTCTTATCGAGGATTTCGCCAACTTTCTCGATAGTGAGTGTGGCATTGCTAATATGATAAACCATAAAGTATTAAGTATGAAGTATTAAGTAATAAGTAACGTCGGCACTCCGTGACGGCGTATATTATATCTTAAGTAATTCTGGCACTCCGTGACGGCGTATTAATTATTGAATGCGGCGTCGATGATTTCATCGGAGGCCATGTTGGGCATTGTCACGGTCAGACCCGGTGTGCGCGCCATCTGGCGACGAATAGCATCCATCGCACCTTTGTTGCGGGCCCAACTGCGACGGGCGATACCGTTGTTGACATCCCAAAGCAGCATCTCGTCAATATGGCGCGATGATTCTTCTGAGCCGTCGATAACCATACCGAAACCGCCGTTGATAACCTCGCCCCAGCCTACGCCGCCGCCGTTGTGGATCGAAACCCATGTAGCGCCACGGAAACCGTCACCGATAACGTTGTGAACAGCCATGTCGGCCGTAAACTGCGAACCGTCATAGATATTGGAGGTCTCGCGATAAGGAGAGTCTGTACCGGACACGTCGTGATGGTCACGGCCAAGAACTATCGGCGCGGAAATCTCGCCTTTTTTGATGGCATCATTGAATGCCTGAGCGATCGTTGTTCGACCTTCGCAGTCGGCGTAAAGGATGCGGGCCTGCGAACCAACAACCAAGTTGTTCGGGCCGGCCTCCTTGATCCAATGGATATTGTCTAAGAGCTGACCTTTGATATCATCGGGAGCAGTCTCAAGAATCTCCTCAAGCACACGAGCCGCGATCTCGTCAGATTTAGCAAGGTCTTTTGGATCGCCAGAAGTGCATACCCAGCGGAACGGGCCGAAACCGTAATCGAAGAAACCGGGACCCATTATATCTTGAACGTATGAGGGATAACGGAATTTACCGTCTTCTTTGAGAATATCGGCTCCGGCTCTTGAAGACTCCAAGAGGAAGGCGTTGCCGTAGTCAAAGAAATACATCCCTTTGGCAGTCAGTTTGTTGATGGCAGCAACCTGACGACGCAATGATTCCTGCACACGTTTACGGAACTCTTCAGGATTATCAGCCATCATCTCCTTAGCCTCCTCGAAAGAGAGTCCGGCGGGATAGTAACCACCGGCCCAGGGATTGTGAAGCGAGGTCTGATCCGATCCGAGATCGACTTTCATATCCTCTTCTGCCAAACGCTCCCAGAGATCAACAACATTACCCTGATAAGCCAACGAAACAGCCTCTTTTGCCTCTACAGCCTTACGGATGCGCGGAAGGAGTTCGTCAAGGGAGGTGTAGACTTCATCTACCCATCCCTGACCGTGACGAGTAGCCACAGCCTTCGGATTTATTTCGGCTGTAACGCTCACCACGCCCGCGATATTTCCGGCTTTAGGCTGAGCACCCGACATACCACCGAGACCGGCAGTGACGAAAAGGAGTCCACCCAATGAGGTTTCCCCTTTCGGGAGTTTCTTGCGTCCGGCGTTAAGAACGGTGATGGTTGTACCATGCACGATACCCTGCGGACCGATATACATATACGATCCGGCAGTCATCTGACCGTATTGAGACACACCCATCGCGTTGAAACGCTCCCAATCGTCGGGCTTTGAATAGTTCGGGATAACCATACCGTTGGTGACAACCACACGGGGTGCATCTTTATGACTCGGGAAAAGACCGAGCGGGTGACCTGAATACATCACCAGAGTCTGCTCATCGGTCATCTCCGACAGATATTTCATTGCGAGGCGATACTGTGCCCAGTTCTGGAACACCGCACCGTTTCCTCCGTATGTTATGAGTTCGTGGGGATGTTGAGCCACACGAGGATCGAGATTATTCTGAATCATCATCATTATAGCCTGCGCCTGGCGGCTCTTAGCCGGGTACTCGTCGATGTTGCGCGCATACATCTCATGCTGCGGACGATAACGATACATATATATGCGGCCGTAATCGTGAAGCTCCTTAGCGAATTCGGGAGCAAGATCGGCGTGCAGATGCTCAGGGAAATAACGCAGAGCGTTTCTGAGCGCCAGTTTCTTCTCTTCCGCTGTCAGAATATCCTTACGGCGCGGCGCATGGTTCACATTCTCATCATATCCGGGATGCTCGGGAAGTTCGTTGGGAATTCCCTCCACCACCATCTCTTTAAAAGTCTTTTCCATTGGTTTTTATGGTATTATCAAGGCGTTATCTTAATTAATATTCGGGTCGCCGTCACGGAGTGACGGCGTTACTTATCACTTATCACTTATTTCTTATCACTTCATTAGCCAATCTTTGCATTGACCAATGAAAGTATTTTTCCTTCGGCTTCGATGGCTTTGCGTGCAATTTCCTCGGCTTTGTCAGTAAGTTCTTTCGCTTTTTCACGGTCTTTCAATCCGGCTGCATTGATTTTCACATTGAGCTGCGCACCGAGAACTGCCGAACGGCCTGCCAACGCACCTACTCCGGCATCGCTTACAGAATTCGGGTTACCTGTTGCAGCCATCGACTCCAGCAAGGGGAACACCTCAAGGGTGGTTTCCATCGTGCGCAGAGGTACTTCCGTTGCGTATAATGTCGCGTCCTCCAAAGCCTGAGCACGGGCAGCTTTCTCTTCCGGTGTAGATTTCGGCATTTGCAGCGCCGCCATAATCCTGTTGA
>JAIEAO010000103.1 GCA_029071345.1 Muribaculaceae bacterium
GTGGGGCGGGGGGTCTGCGCGGGGGGGTGGGGGGCGCCCCACTGCGGTTTTATTTCCGATGCGAGGTCGAGCACCACGATGTCACCTTTCGGAATCTGATCGTAGATCTGGGCGCGGGGGTTCTCATTCCATCCCTGAATCACCCATGCCGACTCGGGATTGGCGCGTTTCATGGCGTCATAGATAATCTTGCCGGCGGCGGAATAATTGAGTTCGTTGACACCCTCTGCGCGTGAGCCTTCGTGGAAGGGATCCATGCTGTAATACTTCGCGGGGCCGTTGACCTTGCGGAGCTCATCGTAATATATGTCGGCGATGCGGTTGAACTGCGGGTCGGTGCTGTTGAGGAACGTGGGGCGCACGAAGCCGTTCCAGATACCTTTGCCCGACACGTCGAGGCCGAGGCGTTCTTCGGCATCGTGGAGCACCATGCCGGAATATCCGGGGAGCACGGGGTTCATGCCGAGTTCATTCATGCGGGCGAGAATCTTACGCTGGAGCTTCACGCGGTCCTCATACCATTTGTCGGACATCGGGCCTCCCCAACCTTCGAGGTTGTTCATCAGCCACCAGGCCTGAAATGCCGGACCCGCCACGAACTCGTCGGCTTCTTTCTTGCTGTAGCCGAGGCGCATCAGAGTGTTGCGCCAAACCACGTCTGTACCGACGATGGCGAGTGGCATATTGATGCCGTGGAGAGCCATCCAGTCGATCTCTTTCTGCCAGCGCTCCCAATCCCACCAGGGCATTGAATAGCTGTGGGTGCAATAGTTGAGATAGTAACGCTGCTTGGCATCGGTGGTGTGGCGTTCGGCCGCTTTCGGGAGAGGAAGATTGTCTGGAATCTCGGCAGTGAGCTGATTCCAGCTGATATGCTTGTTGAGGTAATATTTGAGATACCAGTTGAGACCCGCTGCGATATTCACCACAGAGTTTCCGCGTATCACCGGTTTGCCATCTTTGGCATCGAGCTCGAAAAATTCTTCAGGTGAGTCAACTTGCTCGAAGATGAATTTGCGTGAGCTTCCCGGGTCAAGGCGTTCGGCCAGAGCGGCTACGGGGTGAGTAGCAGATTTCCAGAAGCTGCGGAGGTCGGCCCAGTTGTAGTAGCCCGGAGCATTTTTCATCTCTTTCACACCTTCGATGCGCACGGGGCGCTCGTTGAGGCGCGGTGCTACGATCACATCTCCCTTGTCGTTGCGGAAGAAGGCGAGCTGGAGGTTGGCTGCCATCGGGGTGAGATTGTAGGCCTGCCATACCAGAGATGCGTCATCCGGTCCGGAAACTGACGCGTTGGCATTCTCCACGTCCATGAGGGCGAGGAGGCGGAGCAACGCAGTGTCATGACCATAACGGAGATCAACATTTGTGGGGCGTTTTCCTGCTACAGCCTCATCTGCCGAAGCTATTATCTCGTCGAGGAGATTTGTGGCACTGCGCGGTCCGGCCTGCGATGCGTCGGCACCGTTGGCGTGCGCCACATACATATTATAGTTCGAGGCTTTCCACTGGTTGAAAAGGTCGTCGTTGTCGATGAGGGCAAGGATGTTTTCATTGGTCTCGACATCCTGCTCTGCTATGGCCACGTCGTAGATCATCTTCATCGCCGCCGGAAGATGCTTCACCTTCGACGGGTCTTTGAAAAATTTTGCGGCGGTGGTCTTTGCGCTCATGAGCGAGTCGAGCGCATTCTTTGAATCCTTGCGCCATTTAGCCTTCTTGTCGCCGAGGGCTTTGGTGTCATCATTATGATTCATGATAAACTCCATGTCGCCCGGTGTGGCATGACGGTTTACGGTCAGATTGGGGTTGCGGCGTGTGAGCTCATCGGCAAAAGCCGCCATCGAGATGATGCATCGCGGCTCGGTTGAGGAGCGCGCTATAATCTCTGTTTCCCCCTCGAAGAGCGATGGGAACCGCTGCATCATTCGCCCTGCGATCTGTTTGTGCTGGCGGTTGCCGAGCGGAGAGAGCTCGCCCCAGTGTCCTTTGGTATGGAGATATAGGCGTTCGGTCTTATTAAGCAATTCCTTTCCGAGCGCGGTGAGATTGCTGTCGCACTCCGCGGCCTTGAGGGTGTTGATGAGCGACGAATGTAATTTTTCGTTGATCACCCACCGCGACCCGTGGCGACCGTAATGGCTCAGATAGAAGGGCTTGTAGCCATCGGGAACGGGCGCGAGGGAGTCGGCCGTGTGTGGATAGGCATAATAAATGCCACCGGCGCGCTGCGGAATCTCTTTGATCTGCTGACGCACCTGCTTATCGGTAAGTGCCGCCGCGGTCAATGTGCCAAACAGCGTAAGGAATAGAAGAAGATGCTTAAGTTTGAACATGGCTTTATTTAAAGTATAAGTTGTCATTTTTCAGTAGGGACGCGATATATCGCGTCCACGGATTATAAGTGTGCTCACTGCGTTCGCACCACAATCAGAGCTTTTTGGTCAGGAATTCGCGCAGTGCCGGCCAGCTGTAGTAGCCGGGAGCGTATTCCCTCAGTCCGTCTAATTCTACCGGTCGTTCGTTGAGGCGGATTGTGGCGATAGTCTCCCCGGAGTTGTTGCGGAAGAATATGATCTGAAGATTGGCTGCCATCGGTGTCAGGTTCTGCGACTGCCATACGCGCGACGAATTGTCGACACCGCGTGTGGAAGCGTTGGCACCCTTTACATCCATCAGCGCGAGCAGACGGAGCAGATAGACATCATGACCGAAACGCAAGTCTACGGCAGTGCGTTTCCCTGCAAGACCTTCGTCGGCGCGGTCGAGGATATCCTTGAGCAGACTTCTCGATGACTCAGGTCCTTTCCCCTCGCTGTCTATACACTTGCCATGACGGAAATAGAGCTTATGATCCTGACCTTTCCAAAGGTTGTAGATATCTTCCTTGTCGAAGTAGGGGAGGAGGTCGACGTTGAGGTTGTCGATATTTTGGTTTACGATAGCGATGTTGTGCAGACGATACATGAAATCAGGCAGTTTCTTCACCTTCGACGGGTCTTTGAAGAGCTTTGCAGCCGTAGTCTTGCACGCGTAAAGGGAATCGCACACATGCTGATAAGCCGATTTCCACGGTTCGGGTCCGGCGTTGAGTTTCTTGGCCTCGGGTGAGTGATAACGTATGAAACTCTGGTCGGAGGGTGTGGAATGGCGGTCGACCACGAGTTTTGGATCGTTCTCTTTGAGGGCTTCGGAGAATGCCGACATCGAGATGATGCATCGCGGTTCGAGAGAACAGCGGGCCATGATCGTGTCGCCCGATTTGAAGAGGGTGGGGAAGCGGCGATACATCCGGTTGGCGATCGCCTTATGCTGGCGCGAACCGAGCCCTGTCAGCTCCCCTTCGTGCCCCATGGCGTTCTCCTTGCAGATTTCTACCAGCTTCAGCACCTCTTCGCCCATAGACGTGAGGTTTCCCTCTTTCTGCTGCTTCAGCAGAGTGTTGTAAGATCCGTTGTAAATTTCTTTATTAGTGTGCCAGCGCGAGCCATGGCGGCCGTAGTGGCTGATATACACCGGCTCGAAACCGGCCGGCACTGCCGCCATCGAATCGGGGGTGTTAAGGTAGGGGTAGGCATAGAAGATACCTCCGGACTTCTCCGGAGTGGCGGCTAATTCTGCACGCATCTGATCGTCGGTTTTCTCCCAGCTCACGGTTTTTGCCGGAGCAGCTGGTTTCTGTATCTTCTTTTTAGCCTCAATTCCAAACGGAATCATTATCGCAGTGCTCAAAATCACCGCAGAGAGTATTTTCTGATATTTCATATTTAAATTTCAGTAGGGACGCGATATATCGCGTCCGCAGATTATAAGTGTGCTCACTTCGTTCGCACCACAATCACTTTCTATAACTCCTAACTCCTAATTCCTAACTCCTAATTTATTATTAATTAATGCTTCGACATCTTCGACAGTGCCATCGAAAGGTCCTTTCTTTTCGAGTTTGAGCGTGCACATGGCGGCCGCGAAAGTTCCTGCTTCCTGAAAAGACGCTCTCTGGCTGCGTTTGTAAAGGTAGCCGGCCATATAAGTGTCGCCGCAACCGGTGGCATCCACGAGATCGCGGGGTGGAAGCGCGGGAATTTTGTGGTATTTGCCGCCGGCATAGATGAGCGAACCTTTATCGCCTAAAGTGAGAATCACCTCCTTGCAGCCCCAGTCGGCGAGTATGCGCGCGGCCTCGTATGGATCAGAGACTCCGGTGAGCACCTCCATCTCCTTCTCATTCGCTTTGAGGATCGAGATGTAGGGCATCGCCTCACGCTTTTTATCGTAATCCACGTGTACCACATCCTCACCGACAACTTTGCGCAGATAACCCTGCACGTCCACCGATACGCGCCCTTTCTTAGCGAGAGCCTTGATGGTGTCGAGGTCGAAATCATCAGCCAGAAGTGTGCCGAGGTGATATATCTCCGCGTCCATGTCGCTGAGTTTTTCGGCAGTGAAAGGGTCGGCCTTGGCAAGCACACGCTGGCTGCGGTCGTTCATGTTGTCGCCATATTTATTTTCAAAAAACACCGATTTGCGGCTTGGGATAACCTTCACGTCGATGCCGTCGTTGCGCAGCTCGTCGATCACACCCATCTCGGAGTCGCCGACAGCCGTGACAAGGCGGAAATTATCGTGTCCGAAAGATTTCAGAGCTTTAGCGAAATAGTAAGCTGTTCCGCCGGGCATATAAGCCTCGAAGCGGGGGGTGATCACCTTGTCGAGGGTGATGTGACCTATGCAGCAGATATTATTCATTTTATGATAGTTTTCGGTTTTCAGTTTTCAGTTTTCAGAAAAAAGCACTCACTTCGTTCGCGCCACAATCTCTGTCCATAACTCCTAACTCCTTACTCCTACTTCCTAATTGTAAGTGCGTAGAGGAGGACGAAGAAGTAGCCGGCGGCGGGCACCACGAATGCGGTGGAGATTGTTGTCACGTCAGCCATATAGCCCATCAGGGCCGTGCCTATCGCTCCGCCGATTGGGGTCATCATGAGAAACGAGGAGGCGATCTTCACCGACTTGCCGGCGTGGCCAATGGTGATGGCGAAGATTGTCGGGAACATGATGGCTTCGAATGCGTAGCAGGCGAAGACTCCGGCGCGTGAGAACCAGCCGGCGTTGCATACCACCGCAGATGCGCCGACCACTGTCATAACCGCGCAACATAGCAGCACTTTCTCTGCCTTCACCTTGCTCATAACCGCGCTTCCTACGATGCGCGCCACCATGAAGAGCCCTAACGCTCCGAAGGAGAGCACCATCGACGCCGTGGTCTTGGTCATCCAGCCGTCGGCCGTGGCGTAATTGATGAAGAGGGAGTTGATTGAAATTTCGGCTATCTCATAGCAGAGCAGTGCCAGCACGCCGCGGCGGAACATTTTGCGGCCCCACAGATCTCGGATCGTAGCCATGAGTCCTTGATGTTCAGTCTCATCGGCGGCATTCACCTGCCCGTCGGTAATCTCCGGGAGCTGTACGCGCGTGAAGATCAGCGCCGCCAGCAGCACGATCACGCCCATCACCGTGTAAGGCACGGCCACACCTCCGTTGCCGTCGGAGAAAAGGAACCCGCCTACAATGACGGGGGCGAGGATGCATCCCAGGCCGTTGAACGATTGAGCGAAATTCAATCGCGAAGCGGCAGTCTCCTTCGCGCCGAGTTCGGCTGCATAAGGGTTAGCTGAAGTTTCGAGCAGCACCAGTCCGCAGCCGATCACGAAGAGCGCGGCAAGAAAGATGGGGAAAGATGCGAGCGACGCTCCCGGTATAAACATCAGCGAGCCGATGCCGAATAGCAGCAGTCCCGTCACGACTCCACGACGATAACCCCAGCGGGTGATGACGATGCCGGCCGGCAGGGCCATGAGGAAGTATCCCAAATAAGTAGTGGCCTGTATCAGAGTTGACTGCGTGATGGAAATAGATAGCGATTCCTGAAAATGCTTGTTGAGCACATCAAGAATCGCGCGTGCGAACCCCCACATAAAGAAGAGGGTGGTGATGAGTATGAACGGCAGTCTATACTGCTTGCTTACGAGTTTCATTGTCAGGGTTAGTTAGATACGAGTGTAAAAATATCAAATATCAGATATCAAATATCAAATATCGATATCAAATATCAAATATCAGTAGGGTCGCGGCATGCCGCGACCGCCTCTGATTGCATTTATTAATCCGCCTCTTCGAGGCTTGGTTTTGTCTGAGGGTTTACAACCCCACACCATCGTCGCTTCGCTCCTCGATATGGGGTTATTAATATTTCACCCCTTCGGGGTTTCTTTTTGATCTTTACCCGACTGCAAAGATACACATAATATATAAT
>JAIEAO010000104.1 GCA_029071345.1 Muribaculaceae bacterium
TGCTTCAATAGCTCAGTTGGTTAGAGCACCTGACTGTTAATCAGGGGGTCGTTGGTTCAAGCCCATCTTGAAGCGCAGAGAGAGTTTCGGCACGCCGAAGCTCTCTTGCTTTATACCCCACCTATCCCCTCTTCACCGCCAGCCGACACCCTAATCGGGTCAATGTGAATTTATGGTTGAATTGTTAAAGCGCTCTAAGCGGAGCGACAGTTGCTTGCCAACTGTCGATATCCGTAATAGGGCAGTTGCAATCAACAGCCCCTTCTTTATGCTCCGATTTTAACAACCACCTTTTTATTTTGATCCGTAAAAACCTGGTTGAAATGTTAACAATCCAAATGCCGCAGGGCGGCATGACAGTATAGGCCACTGCGAGGAAGTCGCGAAGCGAGGACGATGCTGTGGTTGATATGATATCTCCCTTATAAATAGCCGCGTAGCGGTTATACTCTTCCTTTGAATGTTGAACCGCTATGCGGCTCAGAAATATGGGAAGACTCGGAAACCCCGGTTTCTTCGCCACAATAGTGGCTTCATCACCGGGGCCTATTCTGTGTAGCCGCTATGCGGCTTTTTAACAACCACCTTTTTACTTTGATCCAATTTTAATGGGGAATAAATAACGCGAACGGGGCCGGTTTCTCAACCAGCCCCGTTCATGTGTTTTCCATAATACTTTTTCAAACTAACCTAACATCATGAAACGATTTTCTTTATACCTTTATAACAACACCCTCTTCAAAAGGTTCAACTTATCCTAAATTTTTTAAGAGTGTTGACACCTTCGACAAACCTGCTTCGCTTCTATTGATGAGATAGAAATCGGTAATTTAAGAAAGGCGGCGAGTCGAGAGTGACTCACCGCCTTGATAGTTTAGGGTAAATGGTTGAGAGTTATTTGGCGCGCTTGCTGTCCCAGATGAGGTAACAGATGAGGAGAGCGTAGGCCACGCAACCGAGGATCTGGGTCAGTTCGAATGAGCCGGGGGTGGTGTATTCAAACCCTGCGAAGCGTGTGATGGCGGCGAATACGCCGAAGAGCGCACCGCCGGCGATGAGTCCCGACGAGAGGAGTGTGCCGCGGTCGCGACGCGCATCGTTCACTTTCTTATCTTTCGATGAGTTGGAGACGAAGTATGATACGGCACCGCCGACGAGCATCGGGGTGTTGAGCGACAACGGGATGAACATACCGAGGCAGAATGCGAGAGCGGGAACGCCGAGCCAGTTGAGGATGAGGGCGAGGATGGCGCCGACCATGTAAAGAATCCAGGGAGTCTCGCCACCCATCATGAGGGGCTCGATCACCTTTGCCATTGCGTTGGCCTGCGGAGCTACGAGGGCGTTGTCGCCTGAGAAGCCGTAAACCTTGTTGAGCACGATGATCACACCGCCAACTGTGGCTGCAGAAACGAGTGTGCCGAGGAATTTCCAACTTTCCTGAGTCTTAGGCGTAGAGCCGAGCCAGTAGCCGATCTTGAGGTCGGTAACGAAACCGCCGGCCATCGAGAGAGCGGTGCAGACCACACCACCGATAACCATTGAGGCCACGATACCACTTGTGCCGCTAAGACCGATTGCCACGAAGATGGCTGAAGCCACGATAAGGGTCATCAGTGTCATGCCCGACACCGGGTTGCTGCCTACGATTGCGATTGCATTGGCTGCAACTGTGGTGAACAGGAATGCAATCACGGTGACTACAAGCCAAGCTACGGCCGCCTGCCAGAGAGTATGGATAACGCCAAACCAGAAGAAGAGGAGAACGGCTAAGAGTGCGAGAGCGATGAAGAATACTACTTTTTTCATCGAAAGGTCTACCTGCCAACGGATAGGCTTCTCGTCAGTCTTGGCACCCCCTTTGAATTCGCGGCCTGCCAGTCCTACGGCCTGACAAATGATGGGCCATGACTTCACGATACCGATTACACCGGCCATCGCGATACCGCCGATGCCGATCATTCGGGCATAATCCTTGAAGATAGCATCCGGGGCCATAGCCTGAAATTCGGGAGAGCCGTATGTGCCAAGCAGAGGGATGATGATCCACCAAACAAAGATGGAGCCGGCGAAGATCACGAATGCATATTTAAGACCTACGATATAGCCGAGACCGAGAAGTGCGGCTCCTGTGTTGCAGCTGAGCACCACTTTAGTCTTTTCGGCAATGGTCTGACCCCATGAAGAGGCAGTGGAGGTCACGGTCTCTGCCCACCATCCGAAAGTGGCTACGATATAGTCATAGATACCACCGATGAGCGACGCGATCACCAGAGTTTTGGCCTGACCGCCATCGCCCGAAGCCGCTGCCTGCTGACCGGAGATGAGTACCTGAGTGGTAGCTGTAGCTTCGGGGAAGGGATATTTGCCGTGCATATCCTTCACGAAATATTTACGGAAGGGGATAAAGAACAGGATTCCGAGGATACCGCCTAACAATGAGCTGAGGAATATCTGGTAGAACTCGACTACTATGTCGGGATAGGAAGCCTGCAGGATGTAAAGAGCCGGGAGCGTGAAGATGGCTCCGGCAACGATCACACCCGAGCATGAACCGATCGATTGTATGATTACGTTCTGTCCGAGGGCGTTCTTTTTCTTGAGGGCGTTGCTGAGGCCCACGGCGATAATCGCGATAGGTATCGCAGCCTCAAACACCTGCCCCACTTTCAGACCGAGGTAAGCCGCCGCCGCGCTGAACACAATCGCCATCAGCAGACCCATACCTACGGAGTAAGGGGTGGCCTCCTGTTGGTCGTGCGCCGGTTTCATCACAGGCACATACTCTTCGTCGGCTGCCAGTTCGCGGAACGCATTTTCGGGCAGCCCGGTGTCGGTGGTGTAAACTTCTTCTTCGTTTTCTTTCATAATTATTTAGATTAGTTAATATTCTTAGTAATCGAGTACAAAGATAATAAAAATCTTAGAACATACGCTTGAACGCTTCGAATGCGGACGCGATTTATCGCGTCCCTACTTTATACTTCATACTTTATACTTATATTTAAATGTCGATTTGGCTTGAAAGGGTGAGCTTGCACGGATCGCCGACCTTCGCGAGTTCGTCAAGCAATGGGAGGAGGTTGGTATATGCGTGTACGAGCACCACGAAATTCAGATCCGTGCGCTCATGTTCGTAGTCATATTCTATAAAGAAAGTGGATAGATGCACAGAATGACGGCGAAACACATTTTTATATGGTTCGAGATCGGTGATTATATCTTTAACTGTAAGGTTGATTACCTTTGATTCCTGACCGAGTTTACGGCGTTTCTCATATTGCTCGAACACCACAAGCGTCAGCAAGATCAAAAGTGTGGCACCGATGGAGCAGAGATACATACCGATTCCTACAGCCATACCTATTATCGCCGTCATCCAGATTCCCGCAGCTGTGGTCAGACCCCTCACCGCACCTTTCATGTGAATCATGGCTCCACCACCCAAGAAACCGATACCGGTGATTACCTGTGCCGCGATACGCCCGGGGTCGCCATTTTTCAGTCCTAAATATACTTGCGGAACATAGATCGAGAGCAGCATGGCGAGGCACGCTCCCATTGAGATAAGGGCAAACGTCCGGATGCCGGCTATCTGACCCTTACGCTTGCGTTCAGCACCCACGATCATGCCGAGCACCATACTGAGAATAAGGCGGAACATACAGTTGCCCATATTCACTTCCAACGAATTGATATTATCTATAAAGTTTTGAAGCATAGTCATATTTTAGGCTTTAGGTTTTAGGCATTAGGCTTTAGATAATTGTAAATATTACGTTATTCTTTGTTTTGTTCTTTTTTACTGTGGACGCGATGTATCGCGTCCCTACTATTATTCTCTTATCCCTTATCCCTTATTACTTAATTTCTTATCACTCAATCACTTTTATTGTCGGGTTGATGAAGAACACCTTCTCGGTGGCGCGGGTGATTGCGGTGTAAAGCCATCGGTAGAAGTCGGAATCAAGCGTGTCGGGTGCGATGCCTCCCATATCGATGTAGACGTGTTTCCACTGACCACCCTGTGCCTTGTGGCAGGTGACGCAATAGGCATATTTCACCTGTAGAGAGTTGAAATAAGGATCCTCCATCGCGCCTTTAATTTTGTGCGACATCTCACCTTTATAAGCCGCCGTCACGCGGTTATAAAACCGCTCCATCTCATCACGCGGAATCGACGGGCCGTCGCAGACAAGGCTACGGAGCATGATTTTCGCGCTCACTATTGAATCGTCTGATGTCAGGCGCAACTCCACATCGGTGAAATAGCGACCGTAAGCCTTTTCCGTCTTTCCGACCCAGATAATTTCAGCCGTGTCGCCGTTGGCTATGAAGCTTTTGAGCTGATTGCGCTTGCTCCAGAAATAATCATTCTTAGAAATGATTATCCTGTCGCCACGCTCCAGCGGCTCCTCGGCATACATCACCATCCGGCGTATGGCCTGATTGAAATCGTTGGCGCGTTTGTTGGAGCGCGTGATGATCAGCGTCTCTTCCTGCCCCACCTGCGACCATGACGAAGAGAGATATTCGTCGAGTTCACGCGATGAAATCGCCTTCACATCGGGAAATCCCTGCAGGTCGAGCTGCGGGTCCCCGCCGTTGTCGGGGTGCATAAGCATCCACCTGACATAGTTGGCGTTATGAATGATACCGCTCTCGGCAGCCTGACGCACCGGCACATCGAGCGTGAATCCGACCGGATCGAGACCGAGCGACCGGAGGCGATCGAAATTCATGGCCGTTCCTGAAGACTGCCCCACGGGGGGGAGCTGCGCCTCGTCGCCGATAAGCAGCATCCGGCATCCGGGAGCGGAATAAACATGATGCACCAAGTGAGAGAGGAGCGAACGCCCTGAGCCCGGTGTGTCATTAATAAGAGATGCCTCGTCGACGATAAAGAGAGTGTCGCGCTGCTGATTGGCGGCGAGAAAAAACTGAGTGTTCGACGGGTTGGTAGAGTCGCCTCGGTAGATACGCTTATGGATTGTGGAGGCCGAGTGGCCCGAGAATCCTCCTGCCACTTTAGCGGCGCGACCCGTAGGAGCGAGCACCACCACCGGGCGGCGCAGATCGCCCAACGCCTTAATGAACGCTCCGACCACCGAAGTCTTACCCGTTCCCGCATAGCCGTTAAGCACAAACACACTCTGCGGGCTGCCTGCGAACAGGAAATTTTCCAATTCTTCAAGCAGTTGGCGTTGCGACGGCAGAAGCTCGAAAGGGAGCTTCGAGGCGGTCGCATCAACGATCATATTATGCCACGGAGCGGTCATTAACTGCATAAGGGTGTTTTTGTTGTGTAAAGTTACTTAAATTTGATTAATATAATATCAATGTTTTGCAAAATTATTGCTAACTTTGCGAAAGAGATTGGAAGAATGCCCTAACCGACGCATAAATCATCGGCTGAAAAAGAATTCTCCGATTCGCAAAAAATTTGAAAAATATCTAATAATCAACATATCTATAAT
>JAIEAO010000105.1 GCA_029071345.1 Muribaculaceae bacterium
ATAGATAATATTATGAATATCAAACCGTTGGCTGACAGAGTTCTTATCGAACCCACAGCAGCTGAAGAAGTTACAATGGCCGGAATCATCATTCCGGATTCAGCAAAAGAGAAACCTCTGAAAGGAAAAGTGCTTGCCGTAGGTAACGGCACTAAAGACGAACCTATGGTTCTGAAGGAGGGCGACAACGTGTTGTATGGCAAATATGCCGGTACAGAAATCGAACTTGAAGGCACCAAATATCTGATGATGCGTCAAGGTGATGTTCTTGCAATCATCGGATAAATTTCAATTATTAAAATATTATACCTGATATTTTTATTAGACCATACCAGATTAACACGAAATAAATTATGGCAAAAGATATTAAATTTAACATCCAGGCTCGTGAGGAGCTTAAAAAAGGTGTTGATGCTTTGGCTGATGCAGTCAAAGTCACTCTCGGTCCTAAAGGCCGCAATGTAATCATTGAAAAGAAATTTGGTGCACCCCACATTACCAAGGATGGTGTGACTGTAGCTCGTGAGGTTGAACTCGAGGAGCCCTTCCAGAATATGGGTGCTCAGCTTGTTAAAGAGGTAGCCTCCAAAACAGGCGATCAGGCCGGTGATGGTACTACTACCGCTACCGTGCTTGCTCAGGCAATCGTAAACGTAGGTCTTAAGAACGTTACAGCCGGTGCGAATCCTATGGATCTTAAGCGCGGAATCGACAAGGCCGTTTCTTGCGTTGTTGAAGGCATCAAGGCTCAGAGTGTAGAAGTTGGCGACGATCTTTCAAAGATTGAGAACATTGCCCGCATTTCTGCCAACAATGACGAAGAAATCGGTCGTCTGATTGCTGAAGCAATGGAGAAGGTTAAGAAAGAGGGCGTAATCACAGTTGAGGAGGCAAAAGGCACCGAGACTACTGTTGACATCGTAGAGGGTATGCAGTTCGACCGCGGATATATTTCACCCTATTTCGTTACAAACAGCGAAAAGATGGAGTGCGAGATGGATTCTCCCTATATCCTTCTTTACGACAAGAAGATTTCCAATCTTAAAGATATGCTCCCGATTTTGGAGGCAGTGGCACAGTCAGGTCGTCCTCTTCTCGTAATCGCAGAGGATGTTGACAACGAGGCTTTAGCTACTCTCGTGGTTAACCGTCTCCGCGGTTCTCTTAAGATCTGTGCTGTCAAGGCTCCCGGCTTCGGCGACCGCAGAAAAGAGATGCTTGAGGATATCGCGATCCTTACCGGAGGTAACGTAGTCAGCGAACTCAAGGGTATGCAGCTCGCTCAGGCAACTGTCAACGATCTTGGTACTGCTGAGAAAGTTACTGTCAATAAGGACAACACTATTATCGTTAACGGTGCCGGTTCGAAAGATGCTATCGCAGCCCGCGTAAATCAGATCAAATCTCAGATTGAGACTACATCTTCCAACTATGATAAGGAGAAACTTCAGGAGCGTCTTGCAAAGCTCGCCGGAGGTGTAGCCGTTCTCTATATCGGTGCTCCCTCAGAGGTTGAGATGAAGGAGAAGAAAGACCGCGTTGACGATGCTCTGTCAGCTACCCGTGCAGCTATCGCCGAGGGTATCGTTCCCGGTGGTGGTGTAGCTTACATCCGTTGCCTCGCTGCTCTTGACGAACTTAAGGGTGCCAACGATGATGAGAACACAGGTATCGCTATCATCCGTCGCGCCATCGAAGAGCCGATGCGTCAGATCATGAACAACGCCGGTGTCGAGGGTGCTGTAATCCTTCAGAAAGTGAAAGACGGCAAGGGTGACTTCGGTTACAATGCGCGCACTGACTCATTCGAGAACTTCTTCGAGACAGGCGTTGTTGATCCCGCTAAGGTAACACGCGTTGCTCTTGAAAATGCATCAAGCATCGCAGGAATGTTCCTGACAACAGAATGCGTGATTGCCGACAAGAAAGAGGAGAAATCAGCGGCTCCGATGGGTGCTCCCGGCATGGGTGGCATGGGCGGCATGATGTAATCCTCCAAAGATTAGTACAAATTTATTATATTGAAAATCACCTCTTCGGAGGTGATTTTTTTATTTGAGGGATTTTCATTAATTTTGTATGTAGTAAAGATTTGCCTGGTTTAAATATAAACTGGCGTATAAATTCGATAATAACTATATGATCTCTATAAATAATCTTGGAGTGGAATTTTCGGCTAAGCCGTTGTTTACCGATGTGAGTTTTGTTATCAATAAGACCGACAAAATCGCGTTGGTGGGAAAAAACGGTGCCGGTAAATCAACGTTGCTCAAGATTCTTGCCGGTTTGCAATCTCCTACATCGGGAAACATCTCCAAACCAAACGAAATAACAGTTGGTTATCTTCCTCAGCAGATGAAGCTGGCAGATTCCACAACCCTGATTGATGAAACGCGAAAAGCGTTCTCCGATCTGATTGATATTCATAAAGAGATAGATGATATCAATGCCGAACTTCTGAAACGTGAAGATTATGAGTCGGAGGAATATGCCAATATGTTATCGCGCCTTGAATATCTCAATGACCGTATCGCCATTGAGGGGGCAGGCAACATGGATGCTGAAATCGAGCGCACATTGACCGGCCTTGGTTTTGTGAAATCAGATTTTCATCGCCCTACTTCCGAATTCTCCGGCGGTTGGCGAATGCGAATCGAGTTGGCAAAGATTTTGTTGCGCCGACCCGATGTGCTTCTCCTTGATGAGCCTACCAACCATCTTGATATCGAATCAATCCAGTGGCTTGAGCAGTTTATGCAGACAAAGGCTAAGGCGGTTGTGCTTGTGAGTCACGACCGAGCTTTTCTTGATAACGTGACCAAACGAACCATCGAAATCTCGTGTGGCAAAGCATACGATTATAAGGTGGACTATTCCAAGTTTGTCGATCTAAGGAAAGAGCGTGTGGAGCAGCAGATGCGTGCTTACGAGAATCAGCAGAAGCAGATTGCCGACATCAAGGATTTTATAGAGCGTTTCAGATATAAAGCCACAAAAGCTGTGCAGGTTCAAAGCCGTATCAAGCAGTTAGAAAAGATTGTACCGATAGAGGTTGATGAGGTAGATACATCTCATCTCCGACTGAAATTCCCACCGGCCATGCGATCGGGCGATTACCCTCTCATTGTTGAGGATCTTGGCAAAGCATACGGAGATCACCAAGTTTTTGACCATGCGGAATTCACCATCAAGCGTGGTGAGAAAGTCGCGTTTGTTGGAAAGAACGGTGAAGGTAAATCTACATTGGTCAAATGTATCATGGGAGAAATTCCATTCACCGGAAATCTCAAAATCGGACATAATATCAAGATTGGTTATTTTGCCCAGAATCAGGCGCAGCTACTTGATGAGAACCTGACAGTTTTCGAGACTATAGATAATGTGGCCACAGGTGATATCCGCACTAAGATACGTGACATCCTTGGCGCGTTCATGTTTGGAGGAGAAGACATTGACAAGAAAGTGAAAGTGTTGTCGGGAGGTGAGAAAACCCGCCTTGCAATGATTAAGCTTTTGCTTGAACCTGTAAATTTCCTCATTCTCGACGAGCCTACCAATCATCTTGACATGAAGACCAAGGATATCCTTAAAGAAGCTATCAAGGATTTCGACGGCACTGTCATCATCGTCAGTCATGATCGTTATTTCCTCGATGGATTGGTAGATAAGGTTTATGAATTTGGCGGAGGTAAAGTCGTCGAGAATTTGGGTGGTATCTATGAATTCCTTCGCAAGAAGAATCTTGAGCATCTCTCAGACCTCGAGTTGACTAAATCACCCGGTTTGGGCACCATAAAGGATGAGAATTCAAAGGTTAAGGATAATATTCTCCCCAAGGAAGAAACTTCACAACCTGAAAAAAAACAGGGTAAACTTTCCTTTGCCGAACAGAAAGAGAGAGCCAAATTACTATCAAAAGCAGAGAAAGGTGTAAAGAAAGCCGAAGAGGAAATTGCTCGTTTAGAGACATTACAGGCTGAATTAGAATCAAAAATTGCGGCCGGTGATGCATCGGAAGAGACTCTTGAAGCATACGCCAAAACGGGTAAAGAATTGGAGAATGCGATGTCGGTCTGGGAATTGGCCCAAATGGAACTTGACGAACTGCAGGAGCGATTTTCCTGATTAAATGTATAAAACAATGATTAATAGAGATAACAACGATATGAAATTTAGAAAAATGCTTTGGTGCGCCGTAGCCGGTGCTCCCCTATTTACGTTTGCGGCCGAGCCTGCAAAGCATGGAATCGAGTTGAAGAATCTCGACACTACTGTATCACCCGCAGAAGATTTCTATCTTTATGCGTGCGGCGGATGGATGAAGAATAATCCCCTTTCTGCAGAGTATTCCCGTTTCGGAACATTCGATCAATTGCGTGAAAATGCCAGAAAACAATTAAAAGATCTGATATTGAACCTTAAAAATGATCCGGAATCGAAAGTTAAAGGGACCAATGCTCAGAAAGTTAATGATCTTTATGCGTTAGGTATGGATAGTGTGCGTCTGAATAAGGATGGTGCGACTCCATTAAAACCGATGCTTGAGAAAATCGAGCAGATGACGCCGGAGACTTTTACCACTACCCTCGCATGGATACATGATGGTCTTGGTGGAGGCTTCTTCAGTACAGGTGTAGGAGCTGATGCCAAGAATGCAGATATGAATATAATGCACATCGGAGAAGCCGGACTCGGACTTGGTGATCGCGATTATTATCTGGAGCAGAATGAGAATAATGATAAGATCATGAAGGCTTACGAAAAATACATAAAGCGAATGATGGAGCTTTCAGGTTATTCAGCCGAAGATGGTCAAAGAGTTTGGGACACGCTTATAAAGGTAGAGACCGAGATAGCAAAGAATAAGAAGACCCGTGAGGAAAGACGCAATCCGCAGTTGCGTTACAATATGCATTCTATGGATGAAATCAAGAAAAATTATCCTAATATAGACTGGGATACCTATTTTGCTGCATTAGGACTTCCTGCTATCGATAAGGCCAATGTGTCGTCCGTAAAATATATGGAATTTATTAATGAGTATCTTCCTACTCTTTCTCTTCAGGAACTCAAAGACCTTCTGACCATTGAGATTATCACTTCTTCATCCAATCTTCTTAGTGATGATTTTCAGGAAGCTAATTTTGAGATGTTCGATAAAACCATGTCGGGTATAGAAGAGATGGAACCACGCTGGAAACGAGTTATGGCGATTCCCAACTCAATGTTTGGCGAGGCAGTCGGTGAACTTTACGTGAAGAATTATTTCCCACAGGAGAATAAAGACTATATGAAGCAACTTGTGGAGAATCTCCGTGTTGCTCTTGGCAAACATATTGATAATCTGGAATGGATGTCGGATGAGACAAAAGCAAAGGCTCACGAAAAATTGGCAACATTCACCGTTAAAATCGGTTATCCCGACAAATGGAAAGATTATTCAGGAATCACTATAGATCCGGAAAAGACTTATCTTGAAAATGTTCGCGACGCTGCCCGATGGTATTCTCAGGATTCATACAGCAAATGGAACAAGCCGGTGGATAAGGATGAATGGCACATGACACCTCAGACGGTTAATGCTTATTATAATCCTACTACCAACGAAATCTGCTTCCCTGCCGGAATTCTTCAATCTCCCTATTTCGATCTTTCGGCCGATGACGCGCAGAATTATGGAGCTATCGGCGTAGTGATCGGTCATGAAATGACCCACGGCTTTGATGATTCCGGCCGACAGTTTGACAAGAATGGCAATATGTCTGACTGGTGGACCAAGGAGGATGCAGAGAAATTTACGGCACTGGCCGATAAATTGGTGGCACAGTTCGATGCGGTGGAAGTCGCTCCCGGTGTAAATGCCAACGGCCGATTTACCTTGGGAGAGAATATCGCCGATCAGGGAGGTCTCCGTGTAGCTTTAACCGCGTATCTTGACTCACAAAAGGGTAAAGAGATGAAGAATATCGACGGCCTTTCTCCGATTCAACGTTTCTATCTCGCATACGCAAATGTATGGGCCAACAATATTCGTCCGGAAGCGATTCTTTCGCGCACTAAGACCGATCCTCATTCGCTCGGTGAGAACCGTGTAAACGTCACCCTGCGTAACATACAGCCTTTCTTTGAAGCCTTCGGCATCAAGGAGGGCGATAAGATGTATCGTCCGGTTGAGGATCGTGTGGTGATATGGTAATATAAATGACTGAAGCTTCCGCAAAAATGTACGGATTAATAGGTTATCCTTTGGGTCATTCATTCTCGGCAAAATATTTCAATGAAAAATTTGCTGAAGAAGGGATTGACAACAGCTACCGTCTCTTTCCGTTGCAGTCGATAGATGAACTCGGAAATCTATTGGAATCCTATCCTGCGTTGCAAGGTCTTAATATCACCATACCATATAAAGAGAAGGTAATCCCTTTTCTTAGTGACATTTCACCCGAGGCTTTGGCTATCGGCGCGGTAAATGTCATAAAGATTAATAATTATAATGAAGGGAGAATTCCTATCCTTTCCGGCTACAATACGGATTGGAAGGGATTCTCCCTTTCTTTGATTCCGTTGCTGAATGAGAGTGTAAAGTCAGCTCTTGTTTTGGGAACGGGTGGTGCGTCGAAGGCTGTATGCTATGCCCTAAAACGGTTGGGCATAACACCTCATTTAGTTTCGCGCTCTCACTCCTCAAGCGAATATATCTATAAGGATCTAAACGAGGATATTATAAAAGAGAATCTTTTGATTGTCAACACTACTCCTCTCGGTATGTCGCCAAACGTAGTATCTTGTCCTGATATACCCTATCACTATCTAACAGACCGTCATATATGTTATGATTTGGTTTACAATCCGGAGGTGACGGAATTCATGACAAGGTCCGCTCATTATGGAGCTACTGTAAAAAATGGTTTGGAAATGCTTCATCGTCAGGCGGAATTATCATGGGAGATCTGGAACGCGCGATAGGAAGAAACACATTGTTGATTCCTGCCATTTCTGTGTCGTTGGGGATATGGCTTGAGATGAGATTTAATCTTCAATGGCTATCCGGAGTGGCCCTTCTAATCCTTGCTATTTCTGCTTATCAGTTATTATTAAAAGTATCAAAAGACCCGGTATCCACATTCAGATATCGTAATTATCACTATATATGGCTTGGAATTGCTTTCTGCGGAATAGGAATATTATCTTCAACTTTTAGAACTCCCAAGTATATTGATATTTCTGCTTCTGATTCAAATTATGTCGTTCGCGGAATAGTTAAGAACGTGCAGGAAAAGACTAATGGCGATGCTATGCTTGTCGAAGTGACGGAAATAAGAGGAATTTCAGATGCGAAAGGAATGGTGTTGAAAGTCAACATCACCGGGGATGGTGGAAAAATAGGTATAGGAGATTTTGTAGACATCAAGGGTGCCATAAAAAGTATAGAAGATAATCCTAATTCATTTTATGGGGGATATAAGGCTATGATGAATAATAAGGGTATCTATTACGTCTGCAATATTTCGGCCTCAGATATCAGAATCATAGGGCATAGAAATACTCTTGCATATTATTCAGATTCAATTAGAAATCGAATTGAAGAGTTCGTAGAAAACACTTCACTCAGCAAACCAACGCAGAATTTTCTAATAACACTTTTATTGGGTGACCGGTTATATCTTGATCCTCAGTTGCGTACAACTTTCTCGGAAGCCGGAGTATCTCATGTGTTAGCATTAAGCGGAATGCACGTCGGTATCATCGGTGGTATATTTCTCTTCTTGCTCTTCCCTATCAATTTCTACGGTAAATATAAAGTGAGATTAATACTGACGGCTTTGTTGCTATGGTTATATGCGTTTATTTCCGGACTGGCGCCCTCGACAATCCGTGCATGTATCATGATTTCATTTGTAACCATCGCCATAATATCGGAAAGAAAGCGATATGCTATTAATGCCCTTTCGGGGTCAGTTTTAATAATATTGCTTTATTCGCCACAAACTTTGTACGACGTTGGTTTTCAGCTTAGCGTGGTTTGTGTCGGAGCATTGATATTATTTACCGATTCACTAAACCGATTTCCAAGAGGAGGGAATCGCTATATCTATAAATTTGCGGAGGTAATGGTTGGCACAATAGTTGCAACTTCAGCCAGTTGGATTCTTACCTGTTATTATTTCCACTCCTTTCCCCTTTCTTTCTTGCCTGCAAACCTAATAATGTTACCGGTGTTGCCTATCTATCTCGCGGTTGCCATACTTTATTTAGTATTATCGGCTATTGGCATCCCCGTGCGATTGTTAAAGATATTGCTTGACAAAGGATATGATGCAATTAATGAGGTGATAAACGTTATAGGGAGCAATTCAGCAATAGAGATTTGGGTTGGTAATGATGCTGTGATATTTTGGTTAATCGGTCTCACGTTGTTGGCCTTGTATCTGAATCTTCATAAATGGAAACCGATGCTGATAGGTGGAGTGTCATTGCTGACGTTGGCTATAATTTGCATAGTTATGAATAATGATACGGTAAAGCCGGGAAGTTTTATTGTTACTGATAATTATAATTCATTTACTGTAAATATAAAAAACTCAAATTCAGAGGAATCCGTTGATATGTCCCGCTATTCAAATACTGAAATCAAAATAGGTGATCATAAGGTGTTAGCTTTAGATTCAAAAATGCCATTGGCGAGTGAAATAACTCCATGTAATTACCTTATAATCGGAGGGAGTTTCAAAGGAGATATAAGGAAAGCGGCGGAAGCGTGCGCTCCCACCGCTGTTATAATTCATCCATCCGTCAGACGTAAACGCGAATCGGAGTATATCGAGACTCTAAAACAACACGGTTTTACCGTTCATTCCTTACGCCTTGACAAACCTTTACACGTTTTAGCGGATGCGGTCAACGGATCTGAGTGTTCTGTAATCGGCCGATATACGAGAGTAAGCCATTACGGTTGCGATAAGGGCGATAAACGGTGCAACGATAATAGATGACCAGCTTACCGATCCCTCAGGAATAGCATAATATCCTTCATATCCTGCTATAACAATAACAACTACAATAAACAGTATCTCGAAAAGGCAGGTTTTCATCTGAAGTTTGAGATTTTTAAAGAGGAAAATGCTGATTAAGGGAATAATAGCACTGAGAAGAGAGATGATGAAGAAATGCACAGTCGACAGATAACATACGTTCGAGGCTCCATTTGCCTGCTCTCCTTCTACACGAAATCCTAATGCAGTGAAATTTAGAGTTGCGTCAGTAAGCTGAACCTGACCTAATGACAGAAACGAAAATAATGCCATCATCACGCATGCAATCGCCAATAATACTGATTGCCATCTTTGAATTACCATATAATTATTATTTTAGAGTTAATTTCTTTATTTACTTTTGGGCCTTAGCCTTTGCAAATATCGCAAGATATTCGCGGGTCGGCAAAGAGCGAACGTCGGCCGCAAGGCCGGTGCGCGGTGCCGTAGGCACTTTGACCGACTGCAAAAATAGAAAAATTTATTCATTTTGGCGTGAAATTTGTTAAATATTTGTAGGGTGGCAATAAGGCTTCTTATTGCATCCATGCTATTAATGGGATATTAACCATCCGTTTATGAATATCAAAGACTTTCAGAAAAAAATAGATATTATTGAGTCTAAACTTGATAAGAGTCAACTGACCGATGCATTCCGCCTTATTTCCGTCCTTATGGATGAGACGGGAATTATGACGTTTAAAGAAAAAGTAAATCAGCTCAAGCTGACTTACCGCTATATGCTGCATTATTTTGCGGAAGGAATGGCTGATGATTCGCGTGAGACTATGTTTCGGGATATAGTCAATTCACTCAGGGATATAATGCAGAGCCTTATTATTGAAAAGAAACTCGCAGACAGTCCGGATCTTTTCTACTCGACATCTCGAATATGCCGTCACCGCAACATATCCTTTGCTAATCATATCGATAAGATTGATGATGTGTCATCCAATATTGCCTTGGGTGAGGCCGCCGAAGTTGATACCCGAGAATTGAGGGCGGAGAAAGACAATATGATGAGGGAACTGTTTGATCTGTTATGGACCTCTTTAATCAATAAGGAAACTGCAATAGAGATTCGTAACCGGGTGCTTTCATTGAAGGATGAAACTTTAGCCGCATATATTATCGCGGCCTTGACATTGTCGCTGTTGACCGTCTATGACAAAAACAAGTTGAATATCCTGCTCGATGTTTATGAGAATTCAGAATCGGATATTCTTTCGGCACGCTCGCTCGTGGGAATTGTTCTTACGCTTGACAAATATAAAGACAGGATTGAAAAAGATCAGTCTTTGAAAGCACGGATGGAACTTTGGAATGATTCGATCCTCACATATTCCCGTCTGCGCATGGTAATAAAAGAACTTATCAAGGCTCGTGACACCGATCGCCTGACGGCCAAGATGCGCGATGAGGTTATTCCGGAGTTGATGAAACTAAAACCGGATATCATCAAGAAGATGCGCGAATCATCACTTGATCCCGACAGAATGACTCTGGAGAACAATCCGGAGTGGGAAGAGATGCTCGAAAAAAATGGTGTTGCCGATAAACTTCGTGAGTTTACGGAGATGCAGATGGAAGGTGCGGATCTTATGATGGTCTCTTTCTCCAATCTTAAGGGATTCCCTTTCTTCCGCAATGTTAATTCCTGGTTTCTCCCCTTCAGCGCCGATCATCCGGCATTGAATACCGAGATTTCAGGGATTAAGTCACTGGAAACTATGGTCGAGATGAATAAGCTGATGTGTGACTCCGATAAATATTCCCTCTTCCTTGCCTTTGCTACATTGCCTGAACAGCAACGAAACATGATGTTCGGACAGTTTGAGGCTCAGATGAGCCAGATGATGGAGGATGTGAAAGATAAGATGGCTAAGGAAAGTCATTCAGAATTTAATTCCGAGGCTGTGGTATTCATCCGTGACCTTTACCGTTTCTTCAAGCTCTTCAACAAGAAGAATGAGTTTAAAGATCCATTCGACCATCCTCTGAATTTCATGGCTCTCCCCTATCTGAATTCTATGCTGAAGGATGAGGAGATGCTGACAATTGTCGGTGAGTTCTATTTCAAACGCGGTTATTACCCGGAGGCTTTGGCGATATTGTCATTACTTGAGAAAAGTCAGGGCCTTCATCCTGAATATTGGGAGAAGATTGGATTTATCAATCAGCAGACCGGAAATTATCAAGAGGCCTTGATGGCATATCAGAAATCGGAGCTGTTAGGAAACTCGGGATTATGGCTTATCCGCAATATGGCTCACGTCAATACCAAGATCGGTAATTATCGAGGGGCAGCCGGATATTATGATATGGCACTTGAAAAGGAGCCGGAAAATATCACATTTCTTATGAATGCGGGCTATTGTCTTACGCAGAGCGGAGACTATCCCGGGGCGGTGAAATATTACTACCATGCCAATTATCTATCACCCGATAGTGTGAAGATATGGAGAGCTATTGCATGGGCTGAACTGATGAACGGCAACCTTGAGAAAAGTGAGAAATTTTACGACAAGATTCTCAACAGCGAACCAACAGTAACCGATTATCTGAATGTCGGGCATCTAAAACTCGTTGAAGGAAAAGTAAAGGAGGCTATTAACTCTTATAAAAAGGCATATAATGACAATGAGAAAGAATTTTTATCAGCTTACTCGGCAGATGAGGAAGTCCTGAAAAAAATGGGTGTTGATGATTTTACATACCGGTTGGTTACAGATGCGATCAAGATTAACGATCTAAACGATTGATAGAATAAAGAGCTAAATGTTGAAAAGAAAAAAGGATCTCTTATTTGAAGAGGTCCTTTTCTATTGCGGCGATTTCGTCAACGAAATCTTTTACACATTCTAATCGTTTCTTGATTTCCTCGATGTTGTGAAGCACGGTGGCGTGTGTTCGATTAAGTTTTCTTCCGATTGCACAGGCTGTCAGGTCGGTATGTTTATTAGCGAGATACATTATCATCTGACGAGCATCTGCCACATCGCGCACACGCAGACGTGAGAAAATCGCATCTGTATTAATATTGTAGTATTCGGCCGTAGCTTCAACAATCATCTCGAAGTTGATAGGCTTCTTCTCCGGGCGTTTAACAATGTTGCGCATCACCTCCCGTGCCATCTCCACGGTGATTGGTGCGTTAAGCGTAATCGAGCGCACGAGAAGACCGTTTACCACATTTTCAAGCTCTCTGACCGAATTGTCGATTTCAGTGGCGATATAGCTGATAACATCGTCCGGAAGACCGAGACCATTCTTTTTTGATTTAAATTCGAGTATCTTCTTGCGAAGTTCGAGGTCGGGATTAGGCAAAGACTCGACCATACCCCATTTGAAGCGGTCGATAAGGCGATCCTGAAGGCCATCCAGTTCCATCGGCGGACGGTCGCATGTGAAGACCATATCCTTGCGATTGTTATGGAGATGATTGAAGATCGGGAATAATATCTCTGCTGTACCGGGCTTCGTAACTAATTCCTGAAGGTCATCGAAAAGAAGAACATCCATCGACTGAAACCAGTTCACAAACTCCGGAATGCGTTTCTGTCTTACCGCTTCCTGATAAAGATTTGAGAATTTTCTAATGGGGATAAAGAGTACCCTTGCATTGGGATTACGTTCTTTTATGCGGATACCGATAGCCTGAATAAGGTGTGTCTTGCCGACTCCGACATTGCCATAAAGGAAGAACGGTGTAAAATCACCCTTTCCCGGATTATCAGCAATATATTGGGCTATCGTCAAGGGAAGTTTATTGCTGTCTCCTGAACAATAGTTTTCAAAATTCAAAGTCGGATTAAGCTGCGGGTCGAAACCATCCTCTTGTTTCTCAATAGGAGTATTGTTATATGACTCGAACAGTTTGCTCTTGATCACAGGAGATGGCTCGGGAGCTTCAATCTTGATAGTGGATGCGGCACTGTTGTCAGACACGACCGGCACTTCGTAGTCAAGATGAACATTTTGTCCAAACACCTTTCTTAACGCCAGACTGAGAATGCCATGGAAATCGTCTTCAAATTTCTCATAGAAGAAGTTTGAAGGCAAAAACAATGTGAGCCGGTTATTCTCATAGCTGAGAGGCTTCGCACAGGTAAACCATGTGTTGAAGCGATCCCGACCGATATTATCCTTTATCAGCTCAAGGCATTTATTCCATTTATGTTGAAAATCATTCTCCATATCTAATGCAAAATAAGAATAAAATTTCCACAAAAAAAAATGTCGAAATATTTGGAAATTTTCCAATTGTTATAATTATAAGAG
>JAIEAO010000106.1 GCA_029071345.1 Muribaculaceae bacterium
CTATCATATTTGTTTAACAATATTGTTAGTGCAAAGTTAATTAATTTTTTTCTAAAACCAAACGATTACCGTAATATTTATTTTTTTACCGCTGTGCGGAATATTTTGCAAGATACATTCTTTTATATCGGCAATTTTCTTTAATTTCGCGATATAGCGATGCTAATTTCACATCCTTATAAATATTTGCAGTTATATGTCAACAAAAGTAACATTCAGTTCAAGATTAGGACTCATAGCCGCTACTGTCGGATCGGCCGTAGGGCTCGGCAATATATGGCGTTTTCCGGCAGAAGTGCACAGCAACGGCGGCGCAGCATTTTTGATCGTATATATTATATGTATGCTTGTGCTCGGCATACCGGTGATGCTGGCTGAATTTTCCCTTGGTCGCGGAGGCCGAAGCGACGCTGAAGGAGTGTTCCGCAAATTAGCACCCGGAACTAAATGGTGGGTCGGCGGTGCGATAGCAATTATTGCATCTTATCTTATTCTAAGCTTTTATATGGTAGTGGCCGGCTGGACTTTTGAGTATCTCTGGCAATCGATTACCGGCAATCTGTATGAACTCGTACAAGACACAACCGCAGATGTCGACAAAGGATTTAAAGATAAGATGGCCGAATATATGTGCAATCCTTATAATCCGTTGATTAACATATATGTATTGATAATAATCAATATTCTTGTGCTGATGGGTGGTGTTAAGAAAGGAATCGAAAGGATGTCAAACATTCTGATGCCAGTTCTTTTCGTTCTTCTGCTTATATTCGCTATATTTTCTCTAAGCCTTCCTAAAGCAGCCGAGGGGCTCAGATTTTTCTTTACTCCCGATTTCTCTAAAATAAACTTGAACGTTATCGTCAATGCATTAGGTCAGACATTCTTCTCGCTAAGTCTTGGAATGGGTATCCTTGTCACCTACTCCTCATATTATCCTTCCAAAACCAAACTTATACCGACCTCTCTGACAGTAAGCGTCCTTGATCTCCTTGTGGCTATATTGATGGGTATAATCATCTTCCCTGCTGCAGCAAGTTTTGGTCTCACGGATGCAGGATTAGCGGGTACGACACTTGTATTTGTCACTTTACCCGAGATATTTGCCGCAATGCCACTTACCCGTCTATGGTCGATCCTGTTCTTCCTTCTTCTGCTTGTAGCTGCGTTGACTTCAACGATTTCTATTGCAGAAGTCTCAGTGGCATGGCTTCAGGATAAATACAAGAAAAGTCGTAAGGCTGCCGTAATGATCGTGATGACACCACTATTCGCAATCAGCTCGATTTGCTCATTATCGTTCAGCACACTCAGCAATATCAAGATTGCCGGACTTAATATTTTTGACTTCTTAGATACGTTGGCAACCAACTGCATGCTTCCTACCGCCTCGATTATCACCTGTCTCTTCATTGGCTGGAAACTTAGAAGTGATTTCCTCCGTAATGAAATAACGAATCATGGCCTGACCGGTACACGGATTTATCCGGCCATTTCATTTATTATAAAATACTGTGCTCCCCCACTAATTTTTATCATTCTTATCGGCTCCTTCATCGATTTTTAAATCGATATAACCGATTTCACGATTCATCGAAACAGTTCCATAGGTGAAGAAATATAAAATTTGAATCACATTATGCCAATTATGTACTATTATCGGTAAAGTGAACGAAATGTGACATAATTTGGCAAAATAATATACGGATTATTAAAAATAACGACCTAAATTTGCAGGGTTAAGTTATGGTATATA
>JAIEAO010000107.1 GCA_029071345.1 Muribaculaceae bacterium
TTGCAATCTATTGTACTATGTAGAATTACATCTGCATTTTGCATATATATTGTAAAACTTTCATTCAAACTTACCTGTATGAGAAAATTTTTCCTATCGTTTCTTACATGCCTGATGGCATTGAGCGTTTCAGCAGCAGGCCTAACAAAGCAGTCAGCTTCCGTGCGTTCTATGGCCCGGCCGGCGGCTAACACAGCCAGTCTGCAGACCAACAACGTCCTGCTTTCTCTCTACGACGACAAAAGTTCAAAGGTGCCGAACTTCTATCTGATCTTTGCGCAGAACGAAAACGCAAAGTATGATTCAAACACCGGCAGCATCTCAGCTCCCGCCGGCACTTTCACACTTGTTCTCGACCTCTACAACAATGCCCCCGATGACGGCCTTTATCTTCCCGCCGGCACTTACAACCGGTTTGACAGCGCCGAGGCTGAGCAGACTTTCGGCTATAGCAGTGATTGGTCGATGCTTAACTACTATGACGAGAATGGTCAGCAGTATTCAACCCTGCTCACTGATCCCATCGAGGTAACCCGCGATGAGGCCACCGGCCGCTACACCATCAAGACTTTAGTGGAATTCTCCGATGGCGTGGTTGAGGTTAGCTTCAACGGTCCCCTCACATTCGGCTCGTCGACAGAACGTCCTACCGTCTATCCGCAGATCACACGCGACCTTAACCTCAACCTCAACAAGGGCGGTATATCCTACTATCAGGGTGTAACCGACATTTCTTCGCAGGGTGTATCATATCTCGACCTTTATGACGTGGAATTTGATGAAGGTGGACGCATGAACAGCGACGGTTTCAACCTCTGCATGATGATTGCCCACAAGCGTTTCACCAAACGTGCGGACTACGCTGTCTGCCCCGCAACTTACTCAAATTCAAATACCCTTGCGCGCGACACATGGTATCCGGCACGCGAGATCGACTACATGGGCTTCGTGATGCCTTTCGGATCATACTTACGCGAGTTGAAGACTGTGAACGGTGAGCGCGAGTACACTTACGCTTACCTCAAGACAGGTACGTTCATTATCGAGGATAACGGCGACGGCACATACAAAGGTACTCTCGACGCTGTCACCACTCTCGGCTACTCAGTAAAAGCTACATGGAGCGGATCAATCGCGCTCAACACCGACAATGCGACTTTCCAGGCTACCGTATCCGACCTCACCGACGACGTGGAGTTTGACTTCTCACCCCTCGACAAAGGTCGCATCTTTCACTCAGGCATCAAGGGCGGTTGCCGCACTCTTACCATTGACCTCGGCTCACCCAGCGGTAGAGACCCCGGCGTAAACTATGGCGGCGACATCTTCCGCATGGAGTTCCTCGTAGACCAGAAGCATCATCTTCTTGAGCCCGGTCTTTACACTGTGGTTCCCCGCCGTTGGAACAGCAATGAGCTCGTAGCCGGCGGCACTTACGAGCCCGGATCGCTCAACAAAGGTTACTTTGACGGCAACGGCGCACTGGTCGGTACTCGCTACGCTCATTTCCGCACCGGTTCTTACTGCGTCTGCGACGTGGCCGCCCCGGCAGAGTCAGGAACAGTCCGTGTAGAAACCTCCGACTATATCAACTATACATTCGACATCGACCTTATGGACGATGCCGGCTTCAAGATGACCGGTCTCTGGAACAACAAACCTATCGAATACTGGTACGATCCCGAGGCTGTTAAAGCCGAGATCGGTTCAGGCGTAAGCATCATCGCAGACGAAAATTCAGCTGTCAAGGCTGTGATCGAGGGTGAAAACCTCTTCATCATTAACGCCGGCAATGCTCCCGTAGCTATTTACGCCGTTGACGGCCGTCAGATAATCTCCACCACCGCTGATCAGGTAATCCCCGTCGATTCGCTCGGCAAAGGTGTGTTTATCATCTCAACCAACAATACAACTTTAAAAATTAGATTATGAGAAAGTTTTTTCTGTCTCTCATCACGATAGCCTGCGCACTCGTATCCTGGGCCATCGTCGAGGAAAGGGAGATCATGACCATACTTAAAAATGATGGTACGACAGTCGTATATGACGTCAGCGACATCGATAAAGTGACTTTTGAAGTCAAGACAGAGGAATACAAGATGCTCATCACCCCTGAGCAGGGTGAGGCTCTTAAACTCCCCGCTGTTCCCACTGTTTTCCGCGTTGCCCCCGCAAAGGATGGCGACCCCTACCTTTTCGGTCTCACCACTGTTGAGGCTTCTGATCCCGCAACTGCCCGTCAGGGTAAATATGCCATCGGTCTTTCTGTAAGTGCATTGAAGATGAACACCGCTTCTGTAGACCTTGCAGGTGGCGCCGCATCAGGCGTGACCGCCACTCTCTACACCTACGCCGACGGCGAGGTTTCGGAAATCGCCGAGGCTCAGACTTCCGGTACGCTCACCACTGCTGTCAACAATAAGACCAAAGCTGTCACAATCAACCTCGAGGCTGCTTACGAAAACGGCACAACTGTTAGTGTCGAGTTCGAAGGCGCCGTTAAGGATGTGGCCGACCTCGAAGGCTTCAATCCTCCCTACGTTTATGTAAACGAAGGTGAATCCTTCAACGCTGACGGCATATCCTTAGGCCTCTTCAAGGTTGAAGGCATGACCTGCACCCCCGACTCGAAATATCAAGGCGGCGCATACACCGGCACACGCTTCGACTTCACACTCAGCAACGGAAAGACCTGCTGGTTCATCATGAAACCCGAGCTCTTCGGCTCGACTCTCGATTTCGCCACCGCACAGCCCGGAGACGCATACTTCTGCTATGACAACATCCAGGTTGCGGCAGCAGGAGCCAACGACTGGTCGTTGACAGGCACTGAGGGCAAGATCTCCGTGATTAAGAACGAGGACAACACCTATACAATCGACCTCAACGTCACAAATAAGTACATCATGGGCAGCATTCGCGGCGGAACTCCGGAATATGTAATTCTCAACTACACATCTACCGAGCCTATCGTAGAGCCTGAACCGGAACCCGAACCAGAGCCCGAGCCCATCGAGAACCTGCAGAACCAGCTTCAGCACTTCAACAGCGAGGGTGCCCCCGAATGGCCTCTGACTATCACTAAAGTGGAATACTCTACTGAAAAGGGCATCCCCTCAAACCTTTCGGTGAAGGGCGACCGTTTTGATGTTTATTTCGCTGAAGATAACGCCCCCACTTTCTATTTTATCGTCAATCCTTCACTTGTAGGCACAACTATCGACCTTGCGACCGCCTCACCCTACTTTATCAAGTATGGTGCTACTGAACTTGCTTCCGCCGGTCTCAGTTGGATGTCCGATAAGATTGGCAAGGAGGGCACCATCCTCTTCACCTTGCAGGATGACGGTTCTTATATCATCGACCTCGACATCAAATTCATATCAAGCGGCAATCCCGACTCTAAAGAATATATCAAGGCCAACTTCAAGACCGGTTCAATATATGTAGAGCCTGAGCCCGAACCCGAGCCCGAGCCTGCAGGATTCGTCAACCAGGGTCAGCACTACACCGCCGACGGTGTTGCAGAGAGCGTGTTTGACGTGACCGGTATGACTTATGCCGAGAATCAGCGTATCAACGGCGTGGAAGGATTCGACAAGTTTACATTCACACTCAGCAACGGCACAGATTGCTATGTAGCCATCAAGCCCGAATATGTTGGCCAGACCATCGATTTCGAGACCGCCGCCAAAGATGCGTTCGTATTCAAATACGGCTCGATCAACTACAGTACGAAAGATAATTCGCTGTATGTTCCCACCGGTATCAACGGCAAAATCACCGTGAAGAAAAACGACAACGGCACATACGTTATCGATGTTGACGTTTACGCTCACACCATCAACTGGGGCACTGTTAACAACACCTCAAAAGAGCGCGTGATATTCAACTACACCGAGCCCGAGCCCGAGCCGGAGCCCGAGCCGGAGCCCGAACCTGCAGGATTCGTCAACCAGGGTCAGCACTACACCGCCGACGGCGCGGCTGAAAACATCTTCGATGTTACAGCCATGAAGATTACCGAGAACACCCGCGTTAACGGCGCTGCAGGTTTCAACAAGTATGAGCTTACACTCAGCAACGGCACAGAGTGCTACGTAGCCATCAAACCCGAATATATCGGCAAGACCATCGATTTCGAGAACGCCGACAAAGATTCTTTCGTAATTAAATATGGTTACAACATGAACTACAGTTCTAAAGAGAACACAATGTATGCTACGCAGGGTATCAACGGTAAGATTTCGGTAGTTAAGAAAGATGATGGATCATACGTAATCGACATGGATGTGTATGCCCACTACATCAACTGGGGCACCGTTAACAACACCTCAAAAGAGCGCGTGATTCTCAACTACACCGGACAATAACAACTTCTATTATGCAGATTTTAAGAACAAGCATATTATCATTATTCACAGCAGCGACCATCTTGTCGGCATCAGCCGACAAGATGTCGCCCGACACCCGCCTTTTCATCGAGCGGCACAAGACTGAATCGGCCGCCAAGAAAATTGCCGGTGTCGAAAAACCGGTTCAGGTGTTCATCGCGTTAGAAAAAGGGGCTGATGCGGCGGAGCTCAACATCCCCGGTGTGGAAGTGCAGAGTGTCTTCAACGACATCATCACAGCCCGCGTAGTCCCCTCGGCTTTCGAGCAGCTGTGCGCGCTCAACAAGGTGCGTTACATCCAGAAAGCATCGTCGGTGAATCTTCTTAACGATTTCGGACGAAAAGACCTCCATGTGGATGACGTACACAAGAATGCCAACAACACCCTCCCTCAGGCTTACACCGGAAAGGGCGTTGTGGTCGGCATGATCGATATCGGCGTGGAATACGGCCATAATGCCTATTACGATTCAGAAGGGAAAGAACTCCGAATCCGCCGCGTATGGGATCAGAACGCATTTTCCACCAATCCTCCGGAAGGTTATACCTACGGCTGCGAATATAACTCGCAATCATCGATCCTCGCCGCTGCCACTGACTCAAAGTCGGCGTTCCACGGTTCGCACACTATGGGCACCGCAGCCGGTGGCGGAGCGCAGAAAACGTCTTATTACGGTATGGCTCCCGATGCTGACATCGTCTTCGTCAGCTTTGCTTCCGAAAGCAACACTTCGATAGCCGACGGCATTAAATACATCTTCGACTATGCCGATCAGATGAATATGCCTTGCGTTATCAATATGAGTCTCGGATCGCATCAGGGCCCTCACGACGGCACCTCTTATCTCGATCAGATCATCGACAGCATGACCGGACCGGGGCGCATCATCGTCGGAGCCTGCGGCAACGAGGGCGAAGCGCGTATGCACGCATCAAAGACCTTCACCGAAACCGACCGCACGCTGAAGACCTTCGTTACGTTCTCACCCCGACAGAACGAGAAACGCCAGTATCTCGACATCTGGGCCTCCCCCGGATCAAATCTGAAAGTGAGCCTCGGCGTGTTCAACTCGCTGAAAGGTCAGATCGTGGACCAGAGCAAAATCTATGACACTGCCGATCCTGCCCCCTATCTCTTCTACTTCACTTATCTTGATGAGAAAGGAGCGGATATCGACGCTTCGATCAGCGGTGAGATCAACCCGGCCAATCAGTCACCACATGTATGGGTTGAGTCGGAAATCGGCGAGGTCGGTCAGGGACGTATGCCCGGACTCATTATCGAAGGAGATCCCGGCGCGACAGTGCATGTATGGAACATCGGTCTCAACGAATTCTCTTCAAACGGAATGAAAGGGTTCACCGACGGCAACACTGATTGCACCGTTGGCGAAATCGGAGGCACAGCCAAAAATATCATTACCGTAGGCTCTTACGACGGCCGCTCGATTCTTCCGTTCAACCGAAATTACTACATGGATATGAACGAGCAGAAAGCCATCGCTTACAAGCAGTATAATCATTCCACCTTCTCAAGCTACGGCCCCACGGCCGACGGACGTATGGTGCCGCACGTGCTCGCTCCGGGCTTACCCGTAGTGTCATGCGTAAACCGCTACGGTCTCAGCTCCGAAGAACTTGAGGAGATGTATTCCGATTACACTGTCGATGCATCCGGCCGCAAGTCATACTATCTCTATAATATAGGAACCTCCATGTCAGCGCCCCATGTGGCCGGCATCGTGGCTCTTATGCTTCAGGCCAATCCGCAGCTCACGCCTCAGGAGGCCCGCGAGATTCTGCAGTCTACCGCCGACACCTGGGAGGCTATGGGCAATGTGCCCAACAACGCCTACGGTGCAGGCCGCGCCAATGCGCTCAAAGCAGTTCAGGCCGCACTCGAACTCAGAGGCTCAAACGCAGTCGAGGATATCGCAGTCGACAGCGAGGCCACACGCGTCTGGGGAGCTAACGGTGTGATCAACGTAATGACACCGGCCATCGGCTCGACATTGCGTCTTTACTCACTCACCGGCCAGCTTCTCGACACAATACGTATCCAATCCGCCACTACGGCCATCGATGCTTCCAAGTGGGGTAAGACGATTCTGGTGGCCGAAATCGAGGATGGAGCAACGCACAAAACGTTCAAAATCACAATCTAATGATAATTAGGAGTTAGGAATTAGAAGTTAGGGGTTATAGACACTGTTTGTCTCCGGGTTTGTCGCGGTCGCGGCATGCCGCGACCCTACTTCTCACTTCTCACTTCTCACCTCTCACTAAAATTAAAACAAGATGAAAAAATTATTCACCATACTGGCTTCGTTTGCAGTGGCGCTGAGCAGCTTTGCCGCCGAAGAGGAGGTAACAACTGTTACCGTCAACCTCAACAACGGCTCAAAGGAATACTACGCGATCACGGACGCGCCGGAAGTGAAGGTGGAGAACCGACAGATCGTCGTGACCTCCCCGACCCTTACCGGCACTTATGATTTCGCGGATGTCAGCCATGTCTCTTTTGAAAAGAGAGCTTTGTCGGGAGTGGGAGAAATCACCGCGCCCGAGGGAGCCGCCTTCTCTTTCGCTGTTATCGACAACCACATCACTGTGAGCGCGCCGATGCTCGAATGGGTGAAGGTCTTCAACACGGGCGGAATGCAGGTGGCTTCCGAGACTGCCGACGCAAACCACGTCGTTGATATCGACATCAGCAATCTTGTGCCCGGCATCTATATCGTGACCCCGTCATGCCACGATGCCATCAAGATTGTGAAACAATAACTCCTTGCGATTGATATTTTCCCGAAAAGACAGAGTCAGAACATAGGGAACATCCGGAATCTATAAGCAAAGAGGGAGATGCCAGCCGCGGCATCTCCCTCTTCGCTTATTTATCTCTATGATTATTCGGATTACAAGACCGGATCGTCGTCGTCAAGGCGACGCACTTCATCCACCCCGTCGATAGCGGCTATGTGGTTCATTATGCTTTTAAGCTCGGAATATGAGTGAACCCCGAACCGGATTTTGCAGACCACGATGTTACGCTCCGTCTTCGTGTTGAACGATTCCATCGAGAGGCGGAAGGTGTTGGTGATGCTGTCCACGAGATCTACGAAAAGATGACTTCGGTCTACGGCCCGCACTTTCAGCGTCACAGGATATAGCGTCTCGTCGGCCTTGAAGTCAACCGACACCACGTCGTCGCCATAAGATGAGACCATGCTGATAGCCTCGCGACAATCACGCTTATGAATCGTGATCATCTTGGGGCCGTAATGGTTCTGAATGCCTATCACCTCCTCCCCGGGGATGGGGTTGCACTCCCGGCAACGGCAATATTCCGATTTCGGCCGCGATTCAAGGTATCTGCGGATCGCTTTCTTGGCCTTGAAGGTGTGTACGAAATATATCCAGTCGGGTTCGGGATGAATATTGTCGTCGGTGAAGATTTCGATTACATCGCCACGACGCAACGCACTCGTCACAGGCTCCAGACGGCCGTTGATCAGGGCATATTTGGCATGATCGCCCAGTCCGGTGTGAACTTCATAGGCGAAATCGAGCACCGTCGAATTCTGCGGAAGGATAATCTTCTGACCGGTGGGGGTGAAGACCTGAATATCGTCGTTATAGAAAGTAGTGATTATATCCTCCATATAGCGGTCATCATGCTTCTTGCTGTTGAGCGTATCGCGGAGGACCTTGCGGAATTTCTCGATCCAGTGCAGGATATTGCTTTCGTTGCGTTCGGCCGCACAACCATACTGCGACTGATGTATCATCGACTCGCTGCTGATATGCACCTCCTGCCAGCGTCCGAAGTCAGGCAGCAGTTTCACATGGATGCTCTGATAACCGTTCTCTTTCGGCGCATCGATATAGTTGCTCATGCTGCAATGCTTCTCCTTGAAGCGGTCGGTGAGGATGCAGTAGATGCGCATCGCCATCTCCTTCTCGCTGAGATGGGTCTGAGTCTCGTCAAACACCACCTCCACGAAGTGCCGGTATTTCAGATGGTTGAAATCATCGCCATATTTCTTCATCTTCCGCCATAGACTGAACGGGCGGCGGTAATCCACGCGCACGTGCCCCTTGATTCCGGCCTCGTCGAGTGCCTGCTGAATCTGAGTGCGGAATGTCTCGAGGTTATCCTTGTTCGCCGCTACATGACGCGCGATAAGGTCGGAGATGTCTTCATATTCATCAGGGCAGCGGAAGCGGAACGAAAGGTTTTCAAGTTCGGTCTTGATGTTGTAAAGTCCGAGACGATTGGCCAGAGGAGCATAAAAATAATCGGTCTCTCCGGCTATCTTCATCTGCTTCTCGGGCTTCATCGATGCGAGTGTGCGCATATTGTGCAGACGGTCGGCGAGTTTGACAAGGATCGCCCGGATGTCATACTGCATCGAATCGAGCAGCTGCCGGTAATTATCCAGCTGTTTCGACATTTCGTAATCATGCGTGGGCTTCTTGGTCACGACGCGAACCAGAAAAGCCACATCATCGCCGAATCGTGAACGGATATCCTCGATGGTATAGTCCGTGTCTTCCACCACATCATGCAGAAAGCACGCTATGACAGCGTTAGATTCGAGCATCAGTTCCTCGGCCGCAATATTCGCAACTGCGATAGGATGGAATATATAAGGCTCCCCGGTCTTGCGCTTCTGCAGGGAATGGGCTTCACGCGCCAGATCGAAGGCCGAACGAATACGGGTCATCTCTTCCGGCGACACGCGCTTCTCCATCACCTCAAACACATGATCCGCGCGATTTTGTATCTCCTGATTGTAGTCTTGCTGCATGATATTAGATTTTTCGCCTCTAAAATTACTAAATTAAATTGACATATAGACAACAAATTGCACCATATCTCTCATCATTATCTAAAAAAATCGGGAAAGAAACCTGCATTCCTTTCCCGACCTTAAAATTCGCTTGCTGATTCCGGATATCAGAGACGAAGAGTCACACGTTTTGTTTTACCCGCTTTTACCGCCACCGGGGTGAAGCGATTCACGAAGGCATTGTCGCCCAGCGGACGTTTCGCGTCCTCTACGGTCTCGGCCATCACGTTGTAGACCGCGTCAATCTCCGTGGGGTTCTTAATTTCCAGTGTCACCTTATTTCCGTCTGACTTCACTATCCTGGCCTCGGCATGGTCAAACACCATAAGCTCCTTATCACCTTTGAGATAGATACCCGGAATTTCCAGAGCCATCAATGCTCCGTTGGTCTCGTTCCAACCGGTCTTCCAGTTGGGGTCGAGATAGCCGCGGCTGTCGGCGTCGCAATAAGTCAGACGCTCGTTGATGGTGCCGTCGGGCTGTATTCCCTCAGCGTGGGCATGGATTATGTCGCGCAGAAGTTCGGCATAATCCCGGTTGCCGTTGGCGCGATACAATTTGAAAAGCGCATCGCCCGAAAGGGTGCAGAAACCGGGTGCTCCATGCTTGTTCTGCGTGCTGGCCCATACGGCTCCCATCATGTTTGCTCCGGTCTTGGCAAGCATGAGATCGGGCGGGAGCTGATAATCAAACGATACGGTCCATGTGGCGCAAAGATCGGCAAGTCGTTCACCCATCGTCAGATATTTCTCATCGCCCGTAAGTTCATAGAGGCTCACCATCGCGGTGGTGAGGGCTATGGCCGTCTCGGAGTCTGAATTCTGAAGAATATCTCCGCATCCTCCCGACGTAAAGCCTACCACCGAAAAATCATCATATAGCTTTTCGCCGGCTTCCCGCGCCGCCTGCAGATAGGCAGGATTGCTGAAATATCGCGACGCAAGAGCCATCCCGGCCACCGCGCTCGCACCTCCCGAGGTGTTAAATGTAGCCGGAGCTCCGGTCTCGACATGAAGATAACCTCCCCATGTGCCGTATTTCCGCCATGTATCGAGGAAAGCGTCGGCAAGCCGTCGCGTCTCCTGCTCCCACATAGGGTTGATCGCTTCGACGCGCCCTGTGGCCCGCAGCAGTTCGAGCTGCTTCACCATCCAGTACAGCAGATCGCCGTTTTTACGCGTAAGGCCGATTCCGGGCACGATTGCGCAGGCGTCGCGAAGTTCGACTGTGCCGTCGGCTTTCAGAAGGTCGTAGAAATATCCCGTGGCTCCTTTACCCTGCGGAAGAGAGAAGTCGAAGGTGCGGCTCACCTTACGCAGATGCTCTGCATCTCCAAGCGCGAGCATCGGATAAGTGTTAATCAAACCGCCGATCCAGCCGTAAGACATCCAGTCCCAACCCTCGGGACGATAGAACTCCACACTGTCGTTGACAAAATAACGGTTGTCGATATTTTCATCCATCACCTCAAGCACACGGCTCATGGGATAAAAATTGCGAGGCGCGCGTGATGCGGTCGCGGTGTGAAGTTTGCGCGTATTCATGAACCCCGCGAGCAGATCAGTGACTCCCTGCGCCGGAAATCTCACTTCTGTCACGCTCACTGTCAGCGTATCCCCCTTCCGGAAACTCATCCCCCGGTCAGGGCTCTCGCTGAAACCGATAAACTGAGGCTTCTTCTCCCTCACTCCCGGCGCGGCAATAACAGCCGTTGCCATCGACCGGTCAGCACTCTCCTCCACAATCAAGGCATGATCATGAATCGCATCGCCCTCCGGAATCCCCTGCTCGGTAAGCAATATGATCCCCTCTTTACCTCTACGGTCGAGAATTGCGATAGCCGGGGTGGCAGCGTTGCATACGCTCACTTCAAGAAGCGATGGCGACCCGTAATCGGGATTAAGCTGCGGAATCGGGTTGGAGGTCAGCGCGAGCTCCGGGCGGTCATAGTCGGCAGGGTCAAGACCCGTGGCGTAGCTGCGGTTGACGATGCGCTGACGGTTGCCGTTATAGACCGATGCCGGAATCATCACATAGTTATCGCTGCTCCAGCCGTTGAAATCATGCGCTACGGCCACTCCACTATCGGCCATATCCTCGCAGGCGATGAAACGATAGGTTGTCGTTGTCACGGTCGCACTGTCGTTAAGCACACCGATGGCAACCTTACGGGTGTGTTGCTGTTGCTCAGGTCTCCAACGTCCGGAGGCCGCGACCGGCTTCACCTCTTTGAGATATTGGCGGTCGTAACGGCAATCTAAAAGTCTTACACCCGAATGCTCGCCGGCCGGAAGCCACTTTGCGGAAGCGGAGGCCGCCGCGGCTCCCATCAGCAGTATTCCAAGACGCAGTCTTATCAGATAACTATTCATTTCACTGTCACTTTTATAGATTTGAGACCTTTGTCGGCCGATGTGCCGCCATAGAGCAATTCATATTCTCCGGCTTCGGCCTCGACAGTGCCGTTTTCGGTGTTGTAAGCCTTGAATGTATCTTCGTCGATCACGAAAGGCACCTCCGCTTTTTCGCCAGCCTTGATGCCGACACGCTTGAAATCACGGAGACTCTTGACCGGGCCGACATAATCCCCCACACGACGCATGTAGAGCTGCACCACCTCGTCGCCATCCATCTTGCCGACATTCGCGACAGGAACGGTGAGTTTGAGCTTACCACCCTTAGCGAGCACCTTGCCTGACAATTTTGCTTTGCCATACTTGAAATCAGAATAACTCAGACCGTGACCGAACACAAATTCCGGTTCATCTTTCATGAAGCGATAAGTGCGGTTCTCCATGCTGTAATCCTGATAATCGGGAAGCTGCGCGGTGCTCTTGTAGAATGTGACCGGAAGGCGCCCCGCAGGATTGTAGTCTCCGAAGATTACGTCAGCCACGGCATCGCCGCCGGCCTGACCGGGATACCACGCCTGCAGGATGGCATCGCAGAGCGGAGCCTCTTCTTCCAGACCGATTGCCGAGCCCGAACAGTTGACAAAAATTATCTTCTTACCGGCTTTCTTGAGCTGACGCAGAAATTCACGCTGCACCTTGGGCAGCTCGATGATCTCACGGTCGCCACGCTGGAATCCTTCGTAACTTTCCGTCATCTCCTCACCTTCGAACTGCGGTGAGATACCTCCGACGAAGATGACCACATCCGAAGTCACATCAGCCGGGTTATAGTCCAGACTTTCGATATGACCGCATCCGGCTACATAGGGAGAGACCCCCGCGCCGTTTTTCTTCTGTATACCCTCAAGGATCGTTACCGTGTGCGACGGGAAACCATTATAATTTCCCCACATCATCGTGGAGTCTACTGCATTCGGGCCCATCACCGTCACCTTGGCCCCATGCTTTAGAGGCAGCACACCGTTATTCTTAAGCAGGGTCATTGATTTGCGGGCCATGTCGAGAGCAGCCTGACGGTGACGCTCGCTGTCCACAATATCGATCGAAGTGTTGGCTCGTTCATCGGTAGGAGACGGGAAGAGTTCGCCGAGGGCGATTCGCGCGTGAAGCACGCGGCGCACACTTTTATCTATCGCCGCTTCGTCGATAAGTCCCTTATCCAGAGCCGCGCGCAGATTGCGGTAGGCATCGCCGCACTCCAGATCAGTGCCTGCGATAACTGCTGCCGCCGAGGCCGTCGAAGCATCAGGATGAGTCTTGTGAGCCCAGTCATAGAAGAAATCGCCTACCGCTCCGCAATCGCTTACCACCAGACCCTTGTAGCCCCAGTCGTCACGCAGAATCTGCTGCAAAAGACGGTTGCTTCCGCAGCAGGGCTCACCCTCATAACGGTTGTAAGCACACATCACCTGACCCACGCCCGCATCTACCAATGCCTTGAACGCAGGCAGATAAGTATCATAGAGATCAGCATAATTGATATCCTTGGCATCAAACGTATGCCGGTTCCATTCCGGACCGCTGTGTACGGCATAATGCTTCGCGCAGGCCATCACTTTCATCGCTTCCGGGTCATCACCCTGAAGGCCACGCACCACCGCGCTTCCCATCCTGCCCGACAGGTAAGGATCTTCACCATAAGTCTCCTGACCGCGCCCCCAGCGAGGATCGCGGAAGATATTCACATTCGGAGTCCAGAACGTCAGACCCTGATAACGCTCGAAGCTATTGTTATTCCTATAATAATTATACTTGGCGCGCGCTTCGTCGCCGACCATACCGAAAGTCTGCTGCAACGCATCGTCATCCCAGGTAGCGGCCAACCCGATGGCCTGCGGAAAGACCGTGGCAAGGCCGCAGCGTCCCACACCGTGAAGAGCCTCGTTCCACCAGTCATACTTCGGAATACCTACCCTATCGATAGCAGGCGAATCATTCATCATCAGCGAAATCTTCTCATCAACCGTAAGCAGAGCCATCAGCGAATCACACTTGGCATCTACCTCCGCCGGCGTGAGATGACCCGCCATTACCGACAAACTGCATAAACCGCCCGCCATAGCAAGCATACTCTTCTTCCACAAATTTATCATAGACATAGTTTGAGTTAAAATGATATTAGTGTCGACAAAAATTACCTAAAAAAATTAAGACATGAATTATACTGCAAAATTATTCAATCCAAATCAATAAAAACATAGACAATTCCATTAAAACCCTGCACAATCTTCCGACCGCAACTATTTTTTTTGCGCAACAAAGGGGGGATATTTTGGGATTGTCGGGGATTTTTATTATCTTTGCGGTGCAATTCTGCGGACCGCCCGAGGGCGGGAGACGGAAGTGGAGAAATTTGGCTGCTTGCAACCACTCAAAAAAATGCTAAAATCGCGAGACAATGCGGTGCCTATGCCCCGACCGGGGTGCGCGCCGCGCATACATCCGAATTCGATTCATAGCATATAATGAGACGGCGTTTGCATTCAGCAGGCGCCTATTTTTATTAATGTATAATGAGGCGAAGACGTGGCAGTAAAGCCGGCACTCCGTGACGGCGATTCAATGTATAAGCGGACGCGATTTATCGCGTCCCTACTGAAAACCGATAACTTAAAACTGAAAACCAATATATGAACTATTTATTTACATCCGAGTCGGTGTCGGAAGGACACCCCGATAAAGTGGCTGACCAGATCAGCGACACTTTGCTTGATGAATTCTTGGCCCGTGACCCGAAGAGTCATGTGGCTATCGAAACTCTTTGCACCACAGGCCAGGTGGTAGTGGCCGGTGAGGTCAGCTCTGAAGCATACGTTGATATTCAGAACTCCGTGCGCAGTCTTATCAACGAGATCGGTTATAACCGCGGAGCCTACCGTTTCGACGGCGATGCCTGCGGCATCCTCAGCACCATTCATGAGCAGAGCGAGGATATCAACCGCGGTGTGAGCCGCAAGGAGGAGGAAGACAAGGCTGCAGAAGACCTGCAGGGAGCCGGCGACCAGGGTATGATGTTCGGCTATGCAGTCAACGAGACCGAGAATTTCATGCCCCTCACCCTCGACCTCTCACATCTTATCCTCCGCGAGCTGGCCGATATACGCCGCGAAGGTAAGAATATGACCTATTACCGCAAGGGTAAACTCGCCACATATCTCCGCCCCGATGCCAAGAGCCAGGTGACGGTGGAGTATGACGAGAACCATCGCCCGGTTCGCATCCACACCATCGTGGTTTCCACCCAGCACGACGATTTCATCCAGCCTCTCGACGACACTTTGGAGGCACAGGAAGCTGCCGACAAAAAGATGCTCGAGCAGATCCGCAAGGATGTGGAGGAGGTGCTTCTTCCCCGCGTCAAAGCTAAACTTTCTCCTGAGATTCAGGCCCTCTTCGACGAGGATCTGATTCTCCATGTCAACCCCACCGGCAAGTTCGTATTGGGCGGTCCGCACGCCGACACAGGTCTGACAGGACGCAAGATCATCGTTGACACCTACGGCGGCCGCGGCGCGCACGGCGGCGGTGCTTTCTCGGGCAAAGACCCTTCAAAGGTTGACCGTTCGGCAGCTTATGCCTCGCGCCATATCGCCAAGAACATGGTAGCCGCCGGTGTGGCCGACGAGATGCTCGTGCAGGTGGCATACGCCATCGGTAAGGCCGAGCCCGTGAGCATCTTCATCAACACTTACGGCACTGCCAAAGTCGACATGAGCGATGCCGAGATCGCCGAGAAAGTAAAAAAACTTTTCGATATGCGTCCGAAAGCCATCGAGGAGAGACTGAAACTGAGAAACCCCATCTATCGCGAGACCGCATCTTACGGCCATGTAGGCCGCCAGCCTCAGACCGTAACCAAGAAATTCAAGTCGCGCTACGAAGACAAGGAGATCGAGCGCGAGGTCGAGCTCTTCACTTGGGAGAAACTTGATGCCGTCGACAGAATCCGCAAAGAATTCGGCCTAAATTAACACCCTTAAAACACTGTTATACTTAAAAAAGTAGAAATATACGGGTTAAATTTGCCGATTATTGCCAAAAATGTTATCTTTGCACGTTTATTAGCCGTAACACACCTTCCCAGGCGCGCTTAAAAGCCGCAAAGAAGGATGGCACGGCTAATACGAACGTGTTAGGAAATTAATTAAAACAGCTATATAAGAATGGCAACATTAGAGAAAATCAGAAGCAAATCGGTGTTTCTCATCGTAGTGATCGGTTTGGCGCTGCTCGCCTTCATCGTCGGCGACGCCCTCACCAACAGCCGTAACATTTTCGGCGAGCACACCACAATCGCCAAGGTTGGCAAAACTAAAATTGACATCACGGATTATCAGCGCAAACGCGAGGAACTCAACCGCCAGCTTGAGGAGGCACGCCGCCAGAATCCCGCTCAGTTCGCAAACTTCGACACTCAGGTGCTCTCGCAGATGGCTCTCGACCAGCTCATCCAGGAAGAGGTAGTGCTTGCAGCTGCCGACAAAGCCGGCATCCGCACCACAGGCAATCTCCTCCGCTACTATATGATTGAGAATCCTCAGAACCAGCAGGTGATCGACATCGTGCGCCAGCTCAACAACGCCGGCCTCAGCGTTCAGACTCCCCAGCAGGCTTACGAGGTGATCTTCAATCCGAAACGCAACGGTCTCACCGATGCTCAGGTTGAGCCTTACCAACGTCTCTGGCTCGCTGCCGAGAAAGAGATGAAGGAGACTGTGAAAGGCACCGTTTATCAGCGCATTCTCGCCGGAACTGTCAAGGCCAACGACCTCGACAAGAAGGCTCTCTACAACGATTATATCACCACTTCCAATGTAGAAGTAGCTTATCTCCCCTACGGCAACCTCGACGCTAAGGAATATCCCGTAAGCGACGATGAGCTCAAGAAACAGTATAACGAAAAGAAAGGTCTCTTCAAGGTTGCTGAGCCCACTAAAGATATCAGCTTCCTCAGCGTAAGCATCGGTGCTTCGGCTGCCGACCGCGCCGCTGCCCGCCAGCTCGCACAGAACACTGTGAAGGAGCTCAGCGACAGCCTCGGCCAGCTCAGCAAGGCCACAAAAAAAGAGGGTGTGAGCCTCACTCACCACGCTCTCCGCTCGACCGACCTCCCCGCAGGCGCTGTTAAGGAGTTCGTGACCACTGCCGCTCCCGGCGAGGTGAAGATTATCTCTGAGACTGTGCAGGGCTTCACAGTGGTTCGCAACAGCAAAACCACTACAGCTGTAGACTCTATCCAGCTCAACCTCGTAACTGTAGCGTCAGAGGGCCTCGGCAACAAGATCATGGCTCAGCTCAACGAAGGTCTCAGCGCAGACTCAATCATGAGCCGCTTCTCTGCCGACAGCGTGGCCACCCAGCTCAATCAGTGGATTCCCCTCTACACCGCTCAGGGTGCTACAAACGCTATTCCGCAGGAGACTCTCGATTCTCTCCGCAACGCCGGCGGCAAATATGTGCCTATCCAGAGCGGAGCTCAGGGCATGCTCATCGCCAAGATCGTAGAACAGAAATCTCCCAAGACTATCTATGAGTTTGACGAGGCTGAATATATGCTCGGTCCCAGCGTCAAGACTGTAAACGACGAGCGTGCGAAACTCGAAAAATTCCTTCTTGATAACAAAACAGCCGCCGACTTCGTGAAGAATGCCGAAAAAGCAGGCTACGCTATCCAGAACTTCAGCGTAACGCAGTCTACTCCCGCCGTTCCCCGCATGATGGGTATGAATTCTTATTATCCCGACAGCCGCCAGGTGATCCGTTGGGTCATGATCGACGGCAAGGATGGCGAAGTAAGCCATATCTACGAATCTAAGAACGCTCTCACCCCCGCGCTTTATGCCGTGGCCATCGACAGAAGCTATGACGAATATGTGCCCGTAAGCAACCCCGATGTGAATTCAATCGTTGCCCAGCAGGTACGCGCTTCTAAAGCCGGCGACAAGATGGTTGAGAAATATGGCAAAAACACCAAGAGCATAGCTGAGGCCGCCAAGGCTATGGGTGTGGAACCCCGCAATCTCGCTTCATTCCGATTCGGTCATAACGTCAGCGTAGCCGATCCTTCGGTGATGGGTCGCATCGCAGGCTCGAAAGCCGATAAGAAAGTGGCTATCGTCAAAGGTGAAGACGGCGTATATGTTTATCAGGTTTCCGGAAATGCAACCGAGAACTTCCCCTTCTCCGATCAGTCTTACGAACAGCAGTATTATCAGCTCGTAAATCCCAACCTGATGCAGATGATCACCGGCGACAAGAAAGTGAAGAACAACATCTACAAATTCGAGGCCGGCGATTGATCCGCATGGCTTGAAGATTTAAGATATAAGCCTCCGCAACAGGAGGCTTATATTTTATTAAGACATTAGGTTTTAGATTATCGGAGTTATTAGAGTTATTGGAATTATTAGAGTTATCTGATTCTCAACTCTCAACTCTCAACCCTCAACTATTAATCAATAGAAATGGCCTTGGAAAACGAAAAAATCAAACTTATAGGCATGACTCTCGAAGAGCTGCAGAATGTGGCTATGCGCGGAAAGATGCCAAAATTCGTAGGCAAACAGTTAGCCCAGTGGCTATACGATAAGAAGGTCACCTCATTCGATGAGATGGCCAACATCTCGAAGAAAAACAAAGAGTGGCTTTCAGAGAATTATGAAATCGGACGGGAGACTCCCGCATCGGCCTCGAAATCATCTGACGGCACAGTGAAATATCTCTTCAAGGTCGGCAACGGCAATTCCATAGAATCGGTCTATATTCCTGATAAAGAACGCGCCACTCTCTGCGTGTCGAGTCAGGCCGGCTGCAAGATGAACTGCTACTTCTGCGCCACAGGCCGCATGGGGTTCAAAGCCAACCTCACCGCGGCGCAGATAATGAACCAGATTCTCAGCATCCCGCCGAAACGTGCCGAGGGAGAGGCACAGATGAACCCCCTTACCAATATCGTTTTCATGGGTATGGGCGAACCTCTCGACAACTTCAAGGAGGTGAAGAAAGTAATCGAGATTCTCACCGCCGACTGGGGCATGGCTTGGAGTCCGAAGCGTATCACCGTCTCCACCGTCGGCAAACTTCCGCAGCTGAAAGAGCTGCTGGAGGAGACTCAGGTTCATGTGGCTATCAGCGTTCACACCGCCGATTCGTCGCAGCGCGAATCGATGATGCCGGCGCAGAAGGCATTCCCGATTTCCACTGTCATGAAATTGCTTGCCGGCTACGACTTCAGCCATCAGCGCCGTCTTTCGCTCGAATACATCATGTGGCGCAACGTCAACGACGATATAGCCCACGCAGAAATGCTCGTCAGACTGATCGGCAACGTAGATTGCCGCGTCAATCTCATCCGCTTCCATGCGATTCCGGGAGTGGACTTGGTGCCGAGCAGCGAAGACCGTATGCTGATGTTCCGCAGCATCCTCAACCAGAACGGTATAACGGCCACTATCCGCGCTTCGCGTGGCGAGGACATCGACGCCGCCTGCGGCATGCTCGCCAACAAGACCCACGCACCGAAGAAATCGTAACTTGTAGCGGAGGTTTCCCAACCTCCGCAAAAATCCACGGATATGGCCCACAGTTTGGGGATTTGGTGAAATTTTTATAACTTTGATAATAACTACTATATTTAATAGACAATTGATTATTAATTAACAACTCGATAATTCTATCTTAATTAATTATCCTTTTGATAACATTGTCATATTGTTAATTATTAATCATTAATTATTAATTACTTATGTCATCACCGATAAGAGTTGGAATAACTCATGGAGATATAAACGGCATCGGCTATGAAGTGGTGCTCAAAGCAGTGTGCGACGAGCACATTCCGGAGCTTTTCACACCGGTGTTCTACGGAAGTCCGCAGATCGTGGAAAAAGCACGCAGGGAATTTAACCTCGAACTTCTACCGATCCACATTGTAAAAAACCAGGGCGATATTCGCGACGGCAAACTCAACATCGTTGAAATCGATGTAACCCACAACGATGTGGAGCCGGGCATACCGACAGAGAAGTCCGGCCTTGCAGCCGTGAAAGCTCTTGAGCTCGCTTGCGACGCGCTGGAGAATGGAGAGATTCAGGTGCTCGTCACAGCCCCCATCTCAAAGAAAGCCGTGCAGAGCGAAGAGTTCAAATTTCCCGGCCACACCGAATATCTGCAGGAACGCCTCGGCAAAGGCGCACACGCCCTGATGGTGCTCTTCAACGACATCCTGAAGGTCGCGCTCGTCACCACTCACCTTCCGCTGTCGAAAGTGCCACAGGCAATCACTCGACAGCGTGTTCTCGATCAGATCCGCAGCTTTGAGAAGGTGCTCAAAAGCGATTTCACTTGCGAACGTCCGAAGATCGCAGTGCTCTCTCTCAATCCCCACTGCGGCGACGAAGGATTACTCGGCACTGAGGAGAAAAATGAGATTATCCCGGCTATCGAAGATGCCAAGAAAGAGGGTATCTTAGCCTTCGGGCCATACTCTGCCGACGGCTTCTTCTCAACAGATGCTTATCGCAACTTCGATGGTATTCTCGCTATGTATCATGATCAGGGTCTCGCACCGTTCAAGGCTCTGGCCGGCGATACGGGGGTGAACTTCACCGGAGGTCTCCCCTTCATCCGCACTTCGCCCGATCACGGCACAGCCTACGACCTCGCGTGGAAAGACAAGGCAGATCCCGTCTCGATGCGTCAGGCGATATATAAGGCTATCGACCTTTACCGCAACCGCATGAATCATCAGCGTGCCGCATCCAACCCCTTGCGCAAGGCCCGCACAGAGCGTGGCGCCGACAAGACCGTGGATCTCACAAAAGAGGAGATAGACTAACGCCTAAAACCTAAAAAAGATGAATTTTGGAATAATAGCAGCCGGAGAAGGCTCTCGTCTCGCTCAGGAGGGGGTATCATATCCCAAGCCTCTTGTACCTCTGCAGGGCGAACCGATGATCGGCCGGTTGATCAGGATATTTACCGGATGTGGAGCAGACCGCATTGCCATCATCGTCAACGAGCAGATGACGGAGGTGCAGCGATATGTCGAGGAATTACAGGATCGCTCGGCCGTTAAGATCGACCTTGTGATCAAATCCACCCCCTCATCGATGCACAGTTTCTATGAGTTAGGCCGATTGCTTAAAGGGCACGGCCGATTCGTGGTTACAACCGTAGACACGATCTTCCGCGAAGCCGATTTCCGTGAATATATCGACGCATACGAGGCGGCATCGAATTCTGTCGACGGCATGATGGCCGTGACATCATTTGTCGACGATGAAAAGCCTCTCTATGTAGAAGCCGATGCAAAGATGAATATAAAGGCGTTCCGCGACACTCCCGAAGATAACACAGCAGAAGGTGATAAGGAATTTATATCCGGCGGCATCTATGGCCTTGGCGATAAGGCTGTCGAGGTGCTCGACGGCTGCCTGAAGAGCGGCATGAGCCGTATGCGTAATTATCAGCGCGCTCTTGTGGAAAACGGTTTGCTTCTGAAAGCATTCGATATGGGCAAGATTCTGGATGTGGACCACGCCGACGACATCCGCAAAGCCGAAGAATATATTTCAGCGTGCTGAAATATATTCTTAAGTATTATAAAGTACTAAGTGTTTTATAAATCTTATAAGACTTATAAATATTACTGAAAACTGAAAACCGAAAACTTAACAATGGCAGATATTAGAATTGCCGGTGTGATGCGGGCCGGAGCTTACTCTCCGAATCATATTGGCAACGACGCTGCGATTTTCAATGCAGTGGCCGATTTGCTTCGCAAGAAAGGTTGCGAGGTGAAAATATACAACGAAGAGCAGTTCCGTAATGAAGAGATTTCGGAGCAGATTATCCTCAATATGTGTCGCGAGAAAGCCTCGATGGATAAACTCGTGAAACTCGAAGACGAAGGGCGACTGGTAATCAATTCAGGTTATGGCATTGAAAACTGCACACGCGAAAGGATGACCCGCATCCTGCTGGGCAACGGCATCCCATATCCCGACAGCCTGATCGTGAATACCAACGAGGATGTGCGCGAAGAGCTGGAGAAAGGAGGCTACGACCGCGTATGGATCAAGCGAGGCGATTTCCATGCCATGCACAAGGAAGACGTGAGCTATTGCCGCCATCCGCAGGAGGCGCAGGAGGTGCTTCACGAATATTTCTTCCGCGGCATCAAGCGCGCCGTGATCAACCGACACCTCGTAGGCGACCTCATAAAGTTCTACGGCGTGCAGGGTCAAGACTGGTTCTACTGGTTTTATCCCTTCGATGAAGGCCACAGCAAATATGGTCACGAGGCCATAAACGGACATTCCAGAGGACTCCATTTCGACGAAACATATCTCAAACATATCTGCCAGAAGGCATCGGAGATCATGGACGTGAAGATATTCGGCGGAGACTGCATTGTGGATGTCGATGGCAGCATCCGCATCATCGACTTCAACGACTGGCCCAGTTTCGCACCATGCCGTGCGGAAGCGGCCCCACATATCGCGAAGTGCGTGATGCAATCAATCAAGGAATGGAAAAAACAGCAAAAGTCATGAGCGATCTGAAAGAGAAAAAACAGGGCTTCAAAGACTCCCTGAAATCAATGGATACGGAGGAGACGTTCGACCTTATTTTCTACCGTCCGATAGGCTATATGTGGGCTTTGCTGGCCAAAAAGTTCGGAATCACCCCCAATGCCATCACCATAGCATCAATTTTCATCGGCATCGCCGCCGGCGTCTGCTTCTTCTTCAATGAGAACTGCAGCCCATGGATCAACTTCTTCTGGTGGAACATCATAGGCGTGGTGCTTCTCGTCTGGGCCGACTCTTTCGACAGTGCCGACGGGCAGCTCGCCAGAATGACCAAACAATATTCCCGACTCGGCAGAATACTCGACGGCCTTAGCGGCGACTTTTGGTTTGCCGCAATCTATGTCGGCATCTGTCTGCGCGAAAACATGACCAGCGAATTCTTCATGGCCCATAGATGGGTGATATGGGTAGTAGCCGTCTCCACCGGTATCATTCATGGCATTCAGGCTTCGATGGCCGATTATTACAGACAGTTTCACCTATACTTCCTCAAAGGGGAGAATGGTAGCGAGCTGGAGCGTGCCGACCTGCTCAGGGAGAAACTGAATTCACTTAGCTGGGGGCGCAATTTCGGACAGAAGATCGTGCTTTTCTTCTATACCAACTACACCTTAAATCAGGAAAAACGCACCCCGAATATGCAGAAGCTGCGCTCTAAACTTCGCGAACGTTACGGCAACGCCATCCCTCAGGATTTCCGCGACCGTTTCCGCACCAAGAGCAAGCCGCTGATGAAATATACAAATATCCTGTCGTTCAACACCCGAACATTCGCTCTCTTCGCCGCAATTCTGATTTTCAGAATGCCCTGGCTCTACTTCGTTTTTGAACTCACCGTGCTCAACGGCGTTTTAATATATATGATGTGGCGTCACGAACGCTTCTGTAAAGAATTTACCAAAGAATTTAATTGATATGGCAATCACCGGAATCAAAGGAATCATATTTGATTATGGGGGCACCCTCGACACCGGGGGCAACCACTGGAGCGAGGTAATCTGGAACGCTTATCAGCAGGCCGGCGTGGCCGTGGACAAAGCGGAATTCCGCGAGGCATACGTGCAGGCGGAAAGAGAGTTGGCGCGCACACGCCATATCATGCCGGAGCATAATTTCGGCGACCTCCTTCTCATCAAGATGCAACTCGAACTGCAATGGCTTTCCGAGCAAGGATTGTTCCCGCCGGCGCAGGTCGCAGACAAAGCCAAAGAAGTGGCGCAGATCTGCTATCAGAGCGCCAAAAGCAAAGTACAGGAGGCTGTGCCCGTGCTCGACGAACTCAGCAAGAAATATAAGCTCGAACTCGTATCGAACTTCTACGGCAACATCCGCACCGTTCTCGAAGACTTCGGCATCTCCAAATATTTCCCTAAGATTGTGGAAAGCGCAGTAGTAGGCGTACGTAAGCCCGACCCCAAGATCTTCAGCCTCGGCGTCGAAGACCTCGGGCTGAAGCCTGAAGAGGTGCTCGTGGTCGGCGACAGCTACCGCAAAGACATCGAACCTGCGGTCAAGATCGGATGCCAGGCAGTATGGATCAAAGGGAAAGGGTGGACCGCCGAAGAAGACGCCCAAACCTTCCCCAACACCATCACCGTCATCACCCAACTTCCTTCCCTCCTCGCCTGATCCCCAATCCCCAAAAGCCCGGAACGGGCAAAGCACTAATAACAAAGAATCCCGACACTCACCGTGCCGGGATTCATTATATATTAGAATCACCAGTAGGGACGCGATATATCGCGTCC
>JAIEAO010000108.1 GCA_029071345.1 Muribaculaceae bacterium
ATTATTTTTCAAATATTATTTTTTTAATACACCATTGTTTTGCAGTTTTCTGAGGCGGGCGCGGCATGCCGCGACCCTACTCATTTATCATCGCTATTTGCTTCGTATTCGCGCTCGAGGAAGAGTTTGACTTCGCGGAAGAGCTTGGATGCGAAGACGAAGTCGTTAAGTGCTTCGCTTTTGCTTCGGAAGATATTCTTATCGTTACCTACCCAATCACAATGACCTTTATTGATGAACACGATATTTTCACCGATACCAAGCACAGAGTTCATATCGTGGGTATTGATGATTGTCGTAATGCCGTATTCGTGTGTAATATCACTTAACAGCTCATCAATCATGATAGATGTGCGCGGATCGAGACCGGAGTTCGGCTCGTCACAGAAGAGGTATTTGGGATTAAGAGCGATAGCACGGGCGATAGCAACACGTTTCTGCATACCGCCTGAAATTTCCGAAGGATATTTATCATCGGCTTTTTCCAAGCCAACCCTCTTGATACAGAAATGAGCACGCTCAAGCTGTTCGGCTCTTGACATATTGCTGAACATTTTGAGAGGGAACATCACGTTACCCAACACAGTCTCAGTGTCAAACAGTGCAGATCCCTGAAACAGCATACCGATTTCTGTGCGCAACTGACGCTTATGCTGGTTATCGAGGTCTCTGAATTTCCGACCATCATATAGAATCTCACCCTCTTCGGGAGTGAGAAGGCCGATAAGACACTTCATGAAAACCGTCTTGCCCGATCCACTCTGACCAATGATGAGGTTAGTCTTGCCGGTGTCAAACGTAGCGTTTATATCGTAGAGGACTCTTTGTCCGTCAAACCATTTGGATACGTGTTTAGCTTCTATCATTGCAAGAGAAGTTTAGTTAATATGACATCAGCAAGAAGGATAAGGATGGAGCTTGACACAACAGCTTTCGTACTGGCCTGACCAACTTCAAGCGATCCTCCCTTAACATAGTAGCCGTAATAGGCTGCAACGGAGGTGATGATGAAAGCGAAGAACAGAGTCTTGATAATTCCATACCAGATATACCATTCGTTGAAGAATGATTGTATGCCGAATATATAATTTTCCATCGAAATCATATCTGTGAATCCGGCCACCAAAGCTCCTCCGACCAATCCCATGAACATGGAGAGAACACAGAGAACAGGCACGAACAGTACAAAACCTATTATCTTCGGGAGAACTATATAATTGGCTGCATTCAGACCCATAATCTCCATAGCATCGATCTGCTCGGTGACCCGCATTGTGCCGATTTCAGACGATATGTTACTGCCAACCTTGCCGGCGAGAATCAGCGACATCATGGTGCAAGAGAATTCAAGCAATAGAATCTCGCGAGTCGCGAGACCTGTGGAATAGCTCGGTATCATCGGCGAAACTATGTTGATTGTCATCTGAATGCAGATCACGGCGCCGATAAAGATGGAGATGATCGTAACAAGGGGAATGGAGTCAACCCCAAGTTTATAAATCTCAAAAATGAGTTGCTTGAAAAATTCTTTCCATTTTTCAGGAATCCGGAACACCTGCGTCATAAAGTAGCAGTAGCGGCCGAACGACTTTATTGAAGATATGAGCATATTTCTGTATTCTAAAAATCAATGCAAATTTACGAAAAATTCGCGAGTGAGCAATGCGCGAGCATGGTCCGGGGG
>JAIEAO010000109.1 GCA_029071345.1 Muribaculaceae bacterium
GTTGACGGTGGTGGGGGTATTGGCGTTTCTGTTTGCGTTTTTCAGCGAATGGAATGACGATGCTATCGCCTATTCGTTCTTTATCCCCCGTTTCAATGAGGATGCCTCCTTCGCTCCCATCACAAGCCTCGCCGACATCTGGAATTCGCAGATAAACCACTATTTCAATTCCAACGGTCGCTTTGCGGTGCATTTCATCGTCCAGCTATTCTGCGGGTTATGGGGCAAAACCGCTTTTGCTTTCTGCAACTCCCTCGTCTGGATGATCCTCATCTATAACTTGGCAACTTTACCCGATACTCTCCTTCGTGTCGAGCGCTTCAGCGGTCGGGTATCAATCGGTTGGCTGTCAGCTATTCTTTGCGTAATCATTTTAGGATCTTTACCTTTCACTCCTCCCTTTCAGATCAACTATGTCTGGGTGAGCATGATGATCGTGGTGTGGATGAAATGGTTCTTCAGAGAAGAGCGATACGGCATTGCAAAGCTAATCTTTTTAGCTCTTCTCAGCTTTATTACAGGCCAACTTCATGAAGGGTTTTCAATTCCGACAGGTGGGGCTATAATTGCATATTTCATCGCTAAAAGATACCGCTTTACGCCACATCAATGGATGATGGCCGTTTGCTTCGGAATCGGTGCTTTATCTTCGATACTTGCGCCCGGCAACTTCTACCGCATGAACGTGATGGAGGGTGGACGCGAGATCGGAATCATCAACATCATTGCCCAGCTTCCCAATCTCCTTATCTTCCCGATTATCTATTTCGTGATAACCTATCCGTGGAAAAGAGAGGATAGATTCAAATTTAAAGACCGATATTTCAGAATCTTTATTATCGCATTTATCCTTATCTCTCTCGGCTTCAATCTTTACCTCAAGAGCTTTGACCGCGGACTCATCCCCTACAATCTCGCCTTCTCGCTTTTGATAATCTTTTACGCTTATACTCATAAGATAAAGACTTGGAAGATAGCAATATTGGGAGTAATAGCCTTGTGCATGATTTGTTACAGAGGCTATGAAACTAAGATGCAAAACGCCAAGACAAAGGCGATTATTGAAGAATACACCCCTTCGGAAACAGGACGAATCTATATTTCTGACAATCTCTTCCTCTTCAACCTTGAGGAAACCTGCGAACGCCGGAACACCTACACCAATCTCCTCCGCAGCCGGCAAGGGGGTGATAAACCGTTTTTGGTGATTTATCCTGAAAGTTTAAAAGGTGTGAATCTGGATAAGGATACGAATATGGTTATCCCGTTCGGAGATCAAAACTGGATATGCGTGCAGTCGGCCACACATCCCGCAGATTTCATTGTAGAGAAGACAATTTTACCCGGTATGCTTAATAAAAAGATGGGCGACCGTGTACTCGATTTTTCTGCCGGATCTGACATCTTCATTGATTCCAGTGCCCATAACCGCACCGTTGTCTACACCAACAGCCGACCTTATATCAGGGCTGCGATTAAACAGGCCACAGCGCAGACCGAGGAATAAAACACTATCCCTTTTGTCGCTCCGTCGGTGAGTTTCATCCGGTAACGTCCGAAATATACGCTGCCGATCATGAGATTATAAATAGCATACCATAGCACCTGCGCGACACCTAATCCCAACAGTCCCCAAACTCGGTAAAGCACTATGTTGAGGATGAGCCCGAAGACTGCGTCGAGCGATTCAGTCAGCAGATAGGTTTTACCGTCACCTTTGGCGATGATGCAGTAGGCCATACAGGCCGAGACCGATCGGAGCACCACAGTAAAGATGGCTATTGAGATAAAGGGAAGAATCACTTCAAAATCCGATGAGTATAAGAGCTGCACTATCCAACGCCGACAAATCAGGAACATTACCAACAGCGGCGTGAAGATTTTCAGCAACAACCCTATTTCATGGCTAACGAACACCGACATCCGGTGAGCCGACCCGTTCTGAGCCGCCATGCGGGGATAAAACTCAAGCCCCACAGCCCCGAAAATCAAGGATGTATAACGGAACACCAAGGCATTGCCTGCTTGAAAATAACCCACCTCCGCTGTGGAGGCATCGCGGTTGAGCCAAGACATGAATAGCATCTGGGCAAGACTCGTGGCAAACGATGCCACGGCCATATATCCTCCCAACTTCACAAACGGTTTTCCATCCTTGATCTCTCCTCTATCCGGAATCTTATAAGCGATATCCCTGCGCCGGAAGATATAAAGGAAGAAAAGGATACTCAAGCTATAGACAAGAATCGAGAAGACCACGCTTTCATCTCCCATATATCGGAACATCGGGATAGAAAGTGCAAGCCCCACAAGCGAGCCGGCAGCGGCAGCCTTTGCAAGACTTTTAAGAGTATCCGTGCCCTGCAGAATCGCCTGCTCGCCATTGGCCAGCGAATTTAAAAGCAATGCGGCCGCCAATATCATGAACTGCCACCAATATCCGTAATCTTTAAAGAAAAACAGTGAAAGCCACGGAGCCAACGCGCAGACGATCAAAGCCCCGATGGCGCCTGACATAGCGCACCATCCGCGCAGGCTCGCCGCCATCCGCTTCAGCATACCGGCATTGTCACGATTACGCGCCACAGCCCTCACCCCGCTCTCTCTAAGTCCGAGCCCCGTGAGTATAGAGATTGTCTCAAGCGACGAATTGAAGATACCGAACAAACCGACTCCCGTAGCCCCCAACCAGAGGGCCACGAGTTTCATCTTCACCACCGAGCAGATTATCTTCAGCGATTCGGCCCCGGAAAATAACCCGATGGTTTTAAGAACCTTAGTGGTCAGTTTGTGTCTCATCTGCGACCGGTGATGAGTTGAAGATGACGCCCGAGAGCCTTCAGATGACCGTAATGATGCGCCATCACGCGGTAACGCTCACGAAGCGACTTATATTTGTTCTTATCCGTCAGGCCGTCGGAGAGATAATTGATAGCTACCATGTTCAGGTTCGTACACTTCGATTCATCAGCATTCTTGATGCAGCGGATGGTCCAATCATAATCTGACGAGAAACGATATTGCAGGTCATACTCCGGCGCAATCTCCCGGCGCACCATGAAAGCCTGATGACAGATAAGCATACCCTTGTTGAAACTCTCCACCGTGAGATGTTCAGGGGCAGAATAATGCCTCGGGCCAAGCACCGTTCCCGCATCGTTCACGATCTGCGTATCGGCGTAGATTATATCGTCGCCAAGACGCGCCCGGCGGGCGTATCCCTCCAACACCTCATCCGAACTGAACGTATCTCCCGAATTGAGAAACAGCAGATACTTGCCGCGGGCCATAGCGATCCCCTTGTTCATTGCATCATATAATCCTTTGTCAGGTTCGCTAAGTATCCTTACCCCGGCAAAACTGCGGGCTATCTCCAGAGTGCGGTCATGCGACGCTCCGTCGATTACTATATGCTCATAATCACGACAAGTCTGCGATGCCACCGACTCCATTGTGCGGCGCAAAGTAGACTGAGCATTATATGTGATTGTAATGACGGATATAAGAGGTGACATCATATTCAAAATTTTATAAGCGGGAAATTTCACGGTTTCTTAACTAAATTAACGCAAATTTTCCCTCAATTATTTGGGAGAATAAATAGATTATGGTAAATTTGCAGAATCTAACGAAAACTTTATTAAAAATTTTACTATTATGGCTTACGTTATTACTGACAGATGTATCGCATGTGGCACATGCCAGCCTGTTTGCCCCGTAGAGGCTATCAGCGAGGGTGATATCTACCACATCGATCCCGACACTTGCATCAGCTGCGGCAGCTGCGCTGCTGTTTGCCCCAACGATGCTATCGAAGAGGGATAAACCCGGCATCTCACAGAAAAAACAACGGCTGCCTCTATCTTTTTACGGGCAGCCTTGTTTTTATATTAGAGTTAGGAATTAGGAATTAGCAGTTAGGAGTTATGGACAGGGATTTTCTTCGATTTAACTTCAAATGATACCTAATTTTCAAAATTTCTAACTCCTACAAAGCCAAGCAAAATTGAGTTAGAGGATGTGGTGTCTATAACTCCTAACTCCTAATT
>JAIEAO010000011.1 GCA_029071345.1 Muribaculaceae bacterium
GTGTAGTATCTGAAGGCTGACCGAGAGCGGGAACGGCTACAGGGATGTTTCTAAATTTTCGGCTTGTGCTGAGTGATTTTGGAGGGTTGCGGTCTTTATCAGATTTTGCACGTGTTATAAGTGCAAATATAAGAAAAAATCTGCATATTAGTATAAATCGGAAGCGGAAAAGTATGCTACTTGATTTTGCTGCCGGATTTGAGGGCCTGGATAAGCCAACATGGGATGAGGATGAGCATTATTATTAGTGCCATAGGATAATGAGTTTTGAAGTTTAAATAAATTGAGGTTTAAAATATGTTTTGTGTTATAAATATGTTTAGTGGTTTCATTCTGTTTTGGGTTTCAGGGAGGGTAATATTACACCTCATCCGCAAATTTATTCATACATGGTGCCTAAATATGGCATATAATTGTTAATATAGTTTAAATTGAATCAATTTTAATCGATGAAATTATGGATCAATGTAAAAGGGTAATTGCTATAATCGGAGCATTACGGAGGGGCTGTTGCTTGCAACTGCCCTATTACCGATAACGACAGTTGGTAAGCAACTGTCGCTCCGAGGAGGCGGACACGATACATCGCGTCCCTACTAATTATTTCACAACTTCAACCGAAAATTTACATTGATCAGTCATTTGCCGTCACGGAGTGCCGACATTACTCTCTATGTTTCATACATCAAAAAAGCGGAAGTTAGGAAACTTCCGCTGCTGTTTTATTCACATGATCTACGACACTTGACGAGCAAGTGTCGCTCCGTTTTATTGCAAAATCTAACGGCCTCCGAGGTTTAGCCTAATTTTACACGGTCCATACGGCGGTTGAGTTCGAGTCCGTATTTATCCCAGTCGGTGATTACTCGTTTCGCTACGCCGGATTCGATGGCGGCTTTAGCTACTGCGGGCGACACCTGATAGAGCAATCTCTTGTCGAACGGTTTCGGCAATATGTAATCTTTACCAAATTTGAAGTCTTCGCCTCCGTATGCCTTCTTTACATCTTCGGGAACTTCCTCGCGTGCAAGAGCAGCGATAGCGCGACAAGCAGCCAACTTCATCTCCTCGTTGATGGCAGTGGCTCTTGTATCGAGTGCGCCACGGAAGATGTACGGGAATCCGAGCACGTTGTTCACCTGGTTGGGATAGTCGCTGCGGCCGGTTGCCATGATAAGGTCATCGCGAGTGGCTGTTGCCACATCGTATGCAATCTCGGGGTCTGGATTGGCAAGCGCGAACACGATAGGACGCGGAGCCATGCTGAGTAGCATTTCAGGTGTCATTACGTTGGCTACGCTCAGACCTAAAAAGACATCGGCGCCGACCAGTGCTTCCTTCAGTGTATGCAGATCGCGGTTAGTGGCAAATTCTCTCTTCTGCGGATTAATGTCGGTGCGGTCCTCTCTCAAGACGCCTTTGGAGTCGCACATCACGATATTCTCTTTCTTAACCCCGAGTTCGAGATAAAGGCGTGCGCAACTGATGGCAGCCGAACCGGCTCCGTTTATCACAAGCTTTATATCCCCGATATTCTTCTTCTGAATTTCGAGTGCATTCAGTAAAGCCGCGCCGGAAATGATAGCTGTGCCGTGCTGGTCATCGTGCATCACAGGTATGTTGCATTCAGCCTTAAGGCGAGTCTCAATCTTGAAACATTCGGGAGCTTTGATATCCTCAAGGTTGATGCCGCCGAATGTAGGACTGATGGCCTTTACAATCTCCACCATCTTATCGGGGTCTTTCTCATCTACTTCGATATCGAAGGAGTCTATGCCGGCGAAAATCTTAAATAGCAACGCCTTACCCTCCATAACGGGTTTTCCGGCGATGGCACCGATATCACCGAGACCTAACACTGCAGTTCCGTTGGAAACTACAGCCACGATATTGCCTTTATCGGTATAAGTATATGCCAATTCGTTATCTTTCTCAATCTCAAGGCATGGATATGCCACACCGGGCGAATATGCCAGCGAAAGATCATGTTGATTTGAATATGGTTTGGTTGGGAGCACTTCAATTTTGCCTGGTGTCCAGTCCTCATGATATTCCAGCGCTTCCATTTTCAATGTTGTATTATTAGTATCAGACATATTTAGGTTAAATTTTATTTCATATTATTTAAACAATTAAAAATGAGAAAAGGATAGCGCATTTAAAGAAATTTTTCGATAATCCATTATTATTGTTGATTCGACGCCCCAGAGGGGAGAGGTCATGCACGGTTAACCACGACCGCGCCCCTTCGGGGCTTTGTAGGTGTAATCAACTGAAAATTGATGTAATTAATAAGTATTAGCTAACGAAAATATTATAAAGTTTTCCAAAATATTTTGTAATTTATTGATATATAGT
>JAIEAO010000110.1 GCA_029071345.1 Muribaculaceae bacterium
GGTCACCGTCGAGCAGGCGAGCCCAGAAGTTGATTTTCCATGCAAGCGACCACCCCGTGCCGCCATCGCCGCGCAGTTCGAGGGTGCGACGGCAGGCATCTGCCATCTCAGGAGATTCAAACGGGAGAATCTGACGACCGGGATGCAAGCCTATAAGGTGCGACACATGACGATGATGCGGGTCTTTGTCCTCGTAATCGTTGATCCACTCCTGAAGATTACCCTTCTTGCCGATTTTCAGCGGAGAGAGACGGCTTTTCGCGGTCTCCATCTGACGGCGGAAGTCCTCATCTTCGCCCAATATTTCGGAAGCCTCAATTGTGTTGGTGAGCAGATCATGGATAAGCGACATATCCATCGTGGTCGCCATCGATACGCAGTAGGCCTTTCCGTCCTCTGCCACGAATTGATTCTCCGGCGATGTGGCCGGGGCTGTAACAAGATAGCCGTCGGGACCTTCGATCAGCCAACCGAGACAGAACTTCGCCGCCTCTTTCATTGTGGGGTAAGCCTTCTCTTTCAGGAATTTCTCATCTCCTGTGAAACGGTAATGCTCAAACAGATGCTGGCTCACCCACGGCGCACCCATATACCAGTTGGCCCACATCGGGTCGCCCCCTCCGCAGTCGCCTACGGGATTGGTCTGGCCCCAGATGTCGGAATTATGGCTCAACGACCAGCCGTCGATGCCGAAAAAGTTTTTAGCGGTTTCCTTACCGTTCTCAGCCGTAGCGCAGACCCATTCGAGGAAAGGCTCGTGACATTCCGAAAGATTGCACATTTCAGCCGGCCAGTAATTCATCTCGGCATTGATGTTGGTGGTATAGTTACTGCTCCACGGAGCCTGCAGATGATGGTTCCAGATACCCTGCAGATTCGCAGGCACTCCTCCGGGACGCGAGCACGAAATCAGCAGATAACGGTTGAAATTGTAATACAACTCTTCAAGAGCCGCATCTTCCGCGCCGGCATTATAAGCCTTGAGTCGATCTCTGATATCAGCGTTTTCATCGCCCGACTTGCCGCCGAGATTCAGCTTCACGCGGTCGAAATATTTCTTATAATCCTTAATATGCTCCGTTTTCAAGGCATTGAATGTCTTACCCTTAACGCCGGCAAACCCTTTATCCATAAGAGCCATTTCATCACGGCCGTCGACGTATGGGTCCTTGTTCATGCCATTAAAACTCGTGGCCGCGCTTATGATCAGCACCGCCGAATCGGCATTCTTCACAGTCATCACGCCGTCGGTCACGGTCAGACTTCCACCTTCGGTCTCACCTTTCAGCCCTACGGCATAACGCATTCCGCGCTTGCCGTCGATCTCCATCATCTTCGGGTTGTCAATCTTCACATAGTTGGGATAAAGATATACCGGGGCGTTACCGCAAACCACAAGTTCATCAGGCTGCGCGCGGGAAATCGTATCGGCGTCGAGCTTAGTGTTCATCGAAGCCCTGAAACTCACCGCCCCCTTCCTGTCGGCAGAGATACGCATGGCGATCACCTGAGCCGGGGCAGACACAAAAATCTCACGTTGATATTTAACGCCATCGATCTCGAAAGTGGTAGTGCTCACGGCGTCGCCCACATTCAGTTCCCGGCTATAATCCGACACCTCGCCATTCACCGGATAATCAAACCTTATATCCAGATCGGCCAACGGGAGATAACAGTTGGTGTACTTCCCCTGCATCTTCCTGCACAGATCCTGCGCCCGCTTCCAATCTCCTTCAAACAGAGCCTCGCGCGTATCCTCAAGATAATTCACCGCCTCCGGATTCGGGTTCGGATCCACAGGGCGTCCTGACCACAGAGTCTCTTCATTCAGACGGATACTCTCCTCATCCACACCTCCATAGACCATAGCACCCAGCCGACCGTTGCCGATCGGAAACGCCTCCACCCACTCCTTGGCCGGCTCATTGAACTTTACAGTCATTCCTCGCCCGGCAGATGAATTTATACACAATGTGAATGCGGCGAGCGATATCAGGATATTACGTTTAGTCATAAAGGGATTTTTAAGGTTATTAATCAACGCACGAAAATATAATCTTATCAAGTGCAAAATTAATAACTATTTTAATAATAGCAAGCAACTTTTAGAGTGCCGTCCTTTCATTTTTAAGTGATTTTTGTTATTTTTGCAAGTTGAAGCTAAAGTGTGTGTATTCCTATGCATGACGACTTCACAATTAACTTAAGTTGCACAACATACATCTGCATAAAATATGAATCTTTTTGATCAGGTCAGCGAGGACATCAAAAAAGCGATGCTCGCCCGCGAGAAAGTGCGCCTCGAAGCATTGCGCGGCGCTAAAAAGGAGTTTTTGGAGGCCAAGACAGCCAAGGGTGCAAATGGTGAGCTGACCGACGAGGCAGCGACCAAAATCCTTGTCAAGATGGTGAAACAGCGCAAAGAGAGCGCGAAAATCTACGTTGACAACAATCGCCCGGAATTGGCAGAAAATGAGTTGGCAGAGGCAGCTGTGCTTGAGGAATATCTGCCGAAACAGCTATCGGCTGAGGAATTGGAGAAAGAGATCACAGCCATCATCTCCGAGACAGGAGCCACAGGCCCCAAAGAGATGGGGAAGGTGATGGGAGTGGCATCCAAACGCCTGGCCGGCCGCGCCGAAGGACGCGCCATCTCCGAGATGGTTAAAAACCTTCTGGCCAAACTCTGAATGGTTAATAGTTAATAATTATCGAATGAAAGCCCCGAAGGGGCGGGATAATCATAACCCCGCATGAAGACGGCGAAGCCGGCGGAATGTGGGGTAGCAAAACAATAGAAAATATAAGCCTCGAAGAGGCGAATTAATAATTTTGTAGTCGCGGACGCGATTTATCGCGTCCCTACTGAAAACTTAAATCCGAAAACTTGTGCTTACATTACAGACTATAAAAGCCGATCCCGAATTTGTGATCGCAAGGCTTGCCGTCAAGGGTTTTGACGGACGCGCCGTTATAACCGAAATCCTCGAAATCGACGCCGAGCGCCGCCGCCTTCAGCAGAAGACCGACAGCGATGCCGGCGCGCTCAAGCAACTCGCAGCCTCAATCGGCGCGCTCATGAAGCAGGGCCAGAAAGAGGAGGCCGAGAAAGTGAAAGAGGAAGTGGCCCGCATCAAGGGTGAGACAAAAGGTCTGCAGGACCGTCTCGCAGAATGCGAGGAAAAGATGCGCAATCTCCTGCTCACCGTGCCCAACCTTCCCTGCGCTGCCGTGCCCGAAGGTCGCACAGCAGAAGACAATGTGGTCGAGAAGACCGGCGGAAACATCCCTGAGCTTCCCGAAGATGCACTCCCCCACTGGGAACTTGCCAAAAAATATAATCTGATCGATTTCGAAACCGGCGTGAAGGTTACAGGTGCCGGCTTCCCCTTCTATGTCGGCAAGGGCGCACGTCTGCAGCGAGCCCTCATCCAGTTCTTCCTCGACGAAGCCTGGAAAGCCGGATATATCGAGGTGGAGCCCCCGTTTGTAGTCAACGAAGCATCGGGTTACGGCACAGGCCAGCTCCCCGACAAGGAGGGCCAGATGTATCACGTCACTGTCGACAATCTCTATCTCATCCCCACAGCCGAGGTGCCCGTGACCAATATCTATCGCGACGAAATCATCCCCGCCGCCGAGCTCCCCAAGAAAAACTGCGCTTATTCACCCTGCTGGCGCCGCGAAGCCGGAAGCTATGGCAAGGATGTAAGAGGTCTTAACCGTCTGCACCAGTTCGACAAAGTGGAGATCGTGCGCATCGAGAAACCGGAGAATTCTTACGCCGCGCTTGAGGAGATGAAAGACCATGTGCAGGGATTGCTCGAAAAGCTCGGTCTCCCCTGGCACATCCTGCGTCTATGCGGCGGCGACATGAGCTTCACTTCGGCCATCACATTCGACTTCGAGGTTTGGTCGGCAGCCCAGAAACGCTGGCTTGAGGTTTCCTCTGTCAGCAACTTCGAAGCCTATCAGGCCAACCGCCTCAAATGCCGCTATCGCGACGAGGAGAAGAAGATTCACCTCTGCCACACCCTCAACGGCTCCGCCCTCGCGCTCCCACGCATCGTGGCCGCTCTGCTTGAGAACAATCAGACTCCCGAAGGCATCCTGATTCCGGAATGCCTGCAGAAATACACCGGCTTCAGCATCATAGATTAGGCTTTAGGAGATAATGGTGATCTCGATTAATCAAGATTTATCCTGATTAATCAAGATTTATCCAATTCCTAACTCCTAATTCCTAATTCCTAATTAATCAGAGATGGACGATAAAAGATATATCAGTAAAGAAGAGAAGAAGATTCCGATCGATGACCCGTCGGGAAAATGGTCAGACCTTACGTTGCTTCCCGAGTGGAGTGAGGATTTCTATGATGTCTACACCGCCCGCAAATTCGGCAAATGGGTGATGCTTAAAGCATTGAAAAAGGAATACGCCGACCAGCCGGAATATCGGAAGATGCTCGAAAACGAGTTTGACATCCGTTATAACCTCGCTCACCCCAACATCGTGATGGTCAACGACTTCGAGGACGTGCCCGGTGTGGGCCGGGCCATAATCACCGATGATGTCTACGGCTATTCGCTGCGTCGTCTCATTGACGAAAGGCGTCTCACACCCAAAATTGTGAAGCGTCTGCAGACCCAGCTTCTCAACGCCATGGAGTATATCGCCGAAAACCATATCGAGCATCATCCTATCACGCCTGATAACATCGTCTTCACTGAATATAACGAAAACCTGAAGCTCCTCAACGTCGGCTATGCGCAGAAAAACCGCATGACCAGCGGAGATGAGCACGAGGATATAAAGAGTTATGGCCGGGTGCTCAACGAAGTGCTCGACCAGCTCCCCACCTCTTTGCCTCATCTGCGGCGCATCGCCCAGAAATGTGAAAGCGACAAGAAAACCTATAACCATATCGCCGATGTGCAGCTGGCCATGGTGAAGCGCAATTCAGGCCAGCTTTTAACCATCGTTTCGATATTCATCCTGCTTATGGGAGCGCTGCTGATGTGGCTAACCCTCCGCTCTTAAAAACACGTTAATCCAATGATAGAGATTAAACAGATTGAACCCACCAAGGCCAATCTTGCCAAATTCACCCAGTTTCAGATCGACCTTTACGAGGGGAATCCATATTATGTTCCGCCGTTGATTTCCGACGACATCGCCACCCTGCTTCCGGAGGAAAACCCGGCATTCGATTTCTGCGAATCGGCATATTTTATGGCATATCGCGACGGCAAGCCCGTAGGCCGCATCGCCGGAATCATCAACCGTCAGGTAAACGAGAAGTCGAAAAGCAAGGATGCCCGTTTCGGATTCATCGACTTCATCGACGACCATCAGGTGTCGGGCGCGTTGCTTAAGGCTGCAGAAGGGTGGGCTAAAAAGAAAGGTATGACTAAGCTCATCGGCCCTCTCGGATTCACAGATCTCGACCACGAAGGAATGCTCGTGAGCGGTTTCGAGGAGTTGTCGACGATGGCTACGATCTACAACTATCCCTATTATTCCGAACATCTTGAGAAACACGGATATAAGAAGGAATCAGACTGGATCGAGTTTCTGATGGAGGTGCCCGACGCGATTCCCGAAAAATATAACCGCATCGCCGAGATCGTAAAGAAAAAATATAAGCTGAAAGTGCTGAAATACACCAGCCGCAAGCGCATCAAGAAGGAATACGGCCACGCCCTTTTCCATCTCATCAACGAAGCCTACAAGGACCTTTACGAATATTCGATGCTCACCGAGCGCCAGATCGATTATTATATCAACGTTTACCTCAACCTCCTCAATCTCGACCTCGTGACTCTGATTGTGGACGAAAACGGCAAGCTCGTCGGTGTCGGTATCTCGATGCCCTCGATGAGTCGTGCGCTCCAGAAATCGAAAGGTAAGTTCTTCCCGTTCGGATGGTATCATCTGCTCAAGGGCCTTAAGGGTAAGAACGACCGCGTCGACCTGCTCCTTGTAGCCGTGCATCCCGATTACCAGAACAAGGGTGTAAACGCGCTCCTCTTCCAGGACCTTATCCCTTATTATCAGAAATACGGCTTCAAGCACGCCGAGTCTAACCCCGAGCTTGAGAGCAACGCCAAGGTGCAGAGCCAGTGGGAATACTTCACCACGCGTCAGCACCGTCGCCGCCGCTCATACGGGAAAAGGCTTTAGGCGTTAGGCTTTAGGTTTTAGATAATTGTCAAGATGTCAAATTGACAAACCATTAACCATTAATTATTAACCAGTGAAAAAGAGCGGTGCCGAGTTGATAAACCCTTATTCCTCCGCAGGAAACAAGGGAGAACAGGTGGAGAAGATGTTCGACTCCATAGCCCCTGCCTACGATTTCATGAACACCGCCATGACCTTCGGGCTTCATAAATGGTGGCGCAACCGCGCATTGAATGCCGTAAGCAAAGATCGCGATTTCAATTCAGGAGCGTTGCTTGACGTGGCCACAGGCACAGGCGACGTGGCTTTCAGACTCCATCATAACTCACCCGAGGCTCAGATCACCGGCATCGACCTCTCGGAAGGAATGCTTGAAATCGCACGGGAGAAACTAAAGAAAAATCTTCCCTCCAAAGTTAAGCAGATCACCTTTATCAAGGGAGATTCGATGGATCTTCCGTTCGACGACAACAGCTTCGATCTCATCACCGTGGCCTACGGAGTGCGCAATTTCGAGAATCTGCGCAAAGGATATTCCGAGATTTACCGTGTGCTCCGCCCCGGAGGCCGACTCTGCGTAATCGAACTTTCATGCCCCCGACACCCCGTGACTCGAGCACTCTATAACCTCTACTCCCGCCATATCATCCCGACGATCGGCAAGATGATATCGGGCGATTCGCGCGCCTACACCTATCTCCCCGAAAGCATCGCGGCAGCTCCGCAACGCAGCGAGATGACGGCCGTGATGAACGAGACAGGCTTCAAGGATAGCAAATGGAAATCACTGACAATGGGGGCAGTGACATATTATATAGCAACCAAATGACAAGAAAAGACTTTGAAATAATGGCGCCCGTCGGCAGCCGCGAATCTCTGGCAGCCGCGCTCAACGCCGGCGCCGATGCCGTATATTTCGGCATCGAAGGGCTTAATATGCGGTCGAGGTCGAGTGCCAATTTCACAGCCGACGATATGGCGGAAATCGCCGCACTCTGCACGTCGCGGGGAGTCAAGACTTACCTTACGGTCAACACCGTGATATATGACTCCGACATGACCACGATGCGCATGATCATATCTCGCGCCAAAGAGGCCGGCATCTCAGCCATCATCGCCTCGGACATGGCCGCAATCCTATATGCCCGCAGCATCGGGCAGGAGGTGCACATCTCCACGCAGGTGAATGTCTCCAACATCGAGGCCGTGCGCTTCTACGCTCAGTTTGCCGATGTGATGGTGCTTGCCCGGGAGCTGAACATGGAGCAGGTGACAGAGATTCACCGCGCCATCGTAGAGGAGAACATCTGCGGACCGCGCGGCGAACTGATACGCCTCGAAATGTTCTGCCACGGCGCGCTGTGCATGGCCGTGAGCGGCAAGTGCTACATGAGTCTGCACGAGATGAACTCAAGCGCCAACCGCGGGGCCTGCAACCAGATATGCCGCCGCGCCTACACCGTGCGCGACAAGGAGACAGGCGACGAGCTGGAGATCGACAACCAATATATAATGAGTCCGAAAGACCTCAAGACCGTGCATTTCCTCAACAAGATGGTGGATGCCGGCGTCAGTGTCTTCAAAATCGAGGGGCGTGCCCGCGGACCGGAATATGTGGCCGAGACTGTGGCGGTATATTCCGAAGCGCTCAACGCCATCTGCGACGGATCATATTCAGAAGATCAGATTGCCGCATGGGATGCCCGGTTGATAAAAATTTTCAACCGTGGATACTGGAACGGCTATTATATGGGTGAACGCCTCGGCGAATGGAGCGCGAAATATGGTTCGAGCGCAACCCGCGTGAAAAGCTATGCAGGAAAGGCGATGCGCTGGTTCTCGAAAATCGGCATCGGAGAATTCCTGCTTGAAGCCGGAGAACTCAGCGTGGGCGACGAGGTCGTGATCACCGGCCCGACCACGGGCGCACTTATATTTAAGGTGGAGGAACTGCGGTTCGATCTCAAGCCGGTGGAGAAAGTGACCAAAGGTCAGCTATTCTCAATGCCCGTGCCTGAAAAGGTCCGCCCCTCCGATAAATTATACGTTTGGAAAGAAAAATAACTATGGCTAAAACAGGAGATACCGTCCGCTTCCTCAACACCACAGGAGGAGGCGTGATAACCAGAATAGAAGGACGCATCGCGTATGTGGAAGAAGATGGATTCGAAACCCCGGTGCTTCTTTCGGAAGTGGTGGTTGTGCTTCCCGCCGGTCATGAGCCGGCCAACAAAGGGGCACGCATGATGTTCGACCAGAAAGCATTCGACGAAGGAAAGAAGGAGATACGCTCGACCCCGGCACCAAAACCGGTTGAGGTCACTGTCGCACCAGAGCCCGAACTCCCCGTTGAGGAAACCGAATATGGCGAGCAGATGGCCATAGCACTGGTATTCGAGCCTGAAAACGCCAAAGCATTGTCCACCACGAAGATAAACGTTGCGTTGGTGAACGATTCCAACTATTTCCTCTTCTTCTCCCTGCTCATCCGCGACAACGAGGCGAAGGCATGGAAATCATTGTTTACCGGTGAAGTTGCGCCAAACGAGATGATCGATCTCGCTTCCTATAAGCAGGATACGATTTCGGAGATAGAGCGTGTGGTCTTTCAGGCCATTGCCTACAAGAAAGGAAAGTCTTTTCAGGTGAAATATCCGCTCAATGTCTCCAAAAAGCTGGATCTTACGAAATTCTTCAAGGCTCACTGCTTCCGCCCCGGTGTCTACCTCGACACGCCCTGCATCGAAATCCCCCTCTACTCCGAGAGACGGTAAGCAATTATATTATAAGATTTATAAGTCTTATAAGATTTATAAAAAGCCTAAGGAAAATGAAAGAAAGATGGTGGACAGCCCCCACAGAGGCTGAAAATGGAAAAACCATAATGGTGACCGGACGCGATTATCTCGATGAGGTGATTGCCAAAGGGAAATTTATATATCGTGTCACCGTGGCATGGGATTATAACGCTCTCCCTTCCGGAATGCCGGATGATGCCGACGCACGACTGATGGAAGCCGCCACCGACGCGTTCATCTCTGAATTCAAAAAGGATAAAATCGCATACCTCACAGGCATTTACACCGGCGATGGCCGGCGTGAATGGGTGTTCTACACCTCCAACCTCAACATTTTCGGCAAAGTCTTCAACCGTGCGTTGGCAGAGCTGGACCAGATGCCTCTTGCAATAGAAGCCGAGGAAGACCGCGACTGGGATGAATATCACGAGATGCGCGACATCTCATACATTCCCGAATCAGAAGAAGAAAAATAAAAGAAATTTCTGCTTCAGATCAAGGATGCAGATAAAGATCGTGGCCCGGACGAAGTGAGGGCATCCCCGAATGAAAAACTAATCAACCTAATAACCTTTTTATTATGAAAAAACTTTACCTGCTGATCCTTTGCGCCTTAGCAGCTTTCGGACTGCATGCGCAAGTCGTGACCTCAGAACCTTCGCCACTGCAGGAAGATTCTGAAAACGTTGTGATCTATTTCCATGCCGATCAAGGCAACAAGGGATTGATGGGGCAACCCGCTTCCGCACAGCTTTACGCTCACACAGGCGTCTCAATCATTGACGCTGCGGGCAAAGCTGCCGACTGGCAGTATGTTCAGGCCGACTGGAACGTGAACCTCCCCAAATGCCAGCTCAAGTATGTGTCGCCCAACCTCTGGAAACTCGAGATCGGCGATATCCACACATATTATGGCGTACCCGCCAACATCAAGATTACAAAACTTGATTTCGTGTTCCGCGGAGCCAACGGTTCTCCCGAAGGTAAAGGTGTAGGCAACACCGACATCTTCCTCCCCGTGGCCGACAAAGGTTTCCAGCTTGCATTCACCTCAACCCAGCCAGAGGGTGCTGTCAACGCCTCGACAGGCGCCGTGACCTTCACCGCCGCCACCACCGTGCCCTCAACCATCACCATCGCTGTTAACGGCACTACCCTCGACTCAGCCGCAGGCGCAACATCTCTCACCGCCACCTACACCTTCCCCGGCGCAGGTGACTACACAGTGACCGCCACCGCCAACAACGGCACCGAGACACGCTCCGAGTCGCTCTCTTACAGCTACATCAGCAACTCTCCGCAGTCGTCGCTCACCACACCCCCGCCGATGGGTGCGACACGCAATGCCGACGGTTCGGTGACATTCTGTATCGCAGCTCCCGGCAAGAACTCCGTACAGCTCGTTGGTTCATGGAATGATTACCGCTCCACAACCTCGCAGCTGATGGAATATATCGATTACGCCCAGAGCGGCGGCACTTTCCGCTACTTCACCATCACTCTTCCCGAGTCTACAGTGAAGCGCAACGGTTCCTATATGTATTATTACACCATCGACGGCACAACCAACGTTGGCGACCCCTACGCACGCCTCGTGATCGATCCCTGGAACGACAAATATATCTCGCCCGAAGTCTTCCCCAATCTCCCTGAATACCCTGCAGATAAACTTACCGGCGTGCCTTTGGCTTTCATCTGCGACGGCATGGACAGTTTCAACTGGACTGTCACCAATTTCGTTGCCCCCGACAAGACCGACCTTATCATCTATGAGCTGTTGCTCCGCGATTTCACGGGCACTGAAGGTAAGGCCGAGGGGAACGGCACCGTGCGTCAGGCCATCGCCAAGATCCCTTATCTCAAATCGTTAGGCATCAACGCAGTGGAGCTTCTTCCGATCAACGAATTCAACGGCAATATCTCATGGGGCTATAACCCCAACTTCTATTTCGCAGTCGACAAGGCTTACGGCACACCGCAGGATTATAAGGAATTCATCGACAGATGCCACGCCGAAGGAATCGCCGTGATCCTTGATATGGTCTTCAACCAGAGCGACGCCCTCCACCCCTGGTATATGATGTATACTCCGGGTAGCAATCCCTTCTATAACCTCAACGCTCCGCACGCCTACAGCGTACTCAACGACTGGAATCAGGGTTATCCGTTGGTGGAGCAGCAGTGGAAAGACGTGCTCCAGTATTGGTTGAAGGAGTATAAGGTTGACGGTTTCCGCTTCGACCTCGTGAAAGGATTGGGCGACAACGATTCATACTCCAACTCGGGCGACGCAGCCACCAACGCTTACAACGCAAGCCGCATCGCCCGCATGAAGCGACTCCACGGATATATGGCCGAAATCAACCCGAACGCTTATTTCATCAACGAGAACCTCGCCGGAGCAGCTGAGGAAAATGCAATGGCGCAAGACGGCGAGCTTAACTGGGCCAACGTCAACAACGCCGGCTGTCAGTTCGCGATGGGCTGGTCTTCCGAATCAAACCTCAACCGGATGTGGGCAAAAGATGACAGTCGCACACTCGGCTCCACCGTATCATATCTCGAAAGCCACGACGAGCAGCGTCTCGCCTACAAGCAGGACCAATACGGAGCCGCCGGTGTTAAAGGAAACGCAGAGGCAAGCTGCCAGCGTCTCGGTGCGGCGGCAGCACAGATGATACTCGTGCCGGGCAGCCACATGATCTGGCAGTTCTCCGAAATGGGTAACGCTCAGAACACCAAAACCTTAAGCGGCGGCAACGACACCGATCCCAAGATCGTGAACTGGGCACTTCTCGATGAGCCTAACCACAAAGGCCTTTTCGATTCTTACCAGCAGCTCATCCGTCTGCGCCTCGACAACCCCGAGCTCTTCCGCTCCGACGCCAACGCAGACTTCGCTATGGCTTGTAATGTTGCCAACTGGGCCAACGGACGCACCATCGCCGCGCGCAACGGCGACAAGGAGCTCTACTGCGCCATCAACCCGAACACAACCGGTTCGCTGACTGTGCAGTTCCCCGCATTCCTTAAGAGCGACAACGCATCTTACTCCATCTACTCGCAGAGCTATGGATGCGAAGGCTCATTCAGTGCCGCCGATGCCACAATCACCGTTCCGGCCAACTGCTACGTTGTGGTAGCCTCCAACTCCGTCAGCGAGGTTGGCGAAATCGCAGCCGATGCAGCTCCCTTCATGGTTACAACCGCCAAAGGATCGCTCTCAGTTGCCGGAGCAGAAGCAGCAGTCGAGATCTACGACCTCGCCGGCCGCAAAGTAGCAGAGGGAATAACTCCCGAATTTACAATCGCCATACCCGCCGGAGTTTATATCGTGCGCAGCGGTGACTACACCTCCAAAC
>JAIEAO010000111.1 GCA_029071345.1 Muribaculaceae bacterium
GCTATGTTTAAAGAAATCATTATCGCAGGTTGTGGCGGATTCGTTGGCACCGCCGGTCGTTATCTCGTAGGCAAATGGTCATCCGGTATGTGGCATGGAGCCTTCCCTATGGGCACATTTCTCGTAAACATTATCGGCTGCTTCATCATCGGCCTCTTCTTCGGCCTTCTTGAGCACGCCAAAGTGATGACCCCGAGTGAAAACGTGCTTCTCATTACCGGTTTCTGCGGTGGTTTCACCACATTCTCATCATTCGCCGACGATATGTGGGTGCTCGGATCAAAAGGCGACTGGGTCACTTTCGGCCTCTATCTGGGTCTCAGCGTAGTTTTCGGTATCCTCTGCGTATGGGCGGGCCGCGCAATCATCCGCTAATCGAATTATGAAAGCGACAATATCGTTTATCAAACAGAAATTTGAAGAATTCAACAGGCAGATGTTCGGAGGGAAACTTCCGGATCTGCCTGTTGAGCTATCTGATGCATCACGCTTCTTAGGTATGTGCGTATCAAAAGTGACACGCCATCCCGACGGCCGTGAGGTGCACAGCGACTTCCGGCTGCGCATCAACACGCGCATCGACTTTCCGCAGGAGGTGATCGAAGACACCATCATCCACGAGATGATCCATTACTTCATCCTTTACAACGGCCTCAAAGACACCTCCGCTCACGGCGCCATCTTCATGGCGATCATGAACAGTATCAACGCCACTTACGGCCGCCACCTTACCGTCAAGTTCAGCGGCACGGCCGAGCAGCATGAGCAGTTCGTCGATACACGCCGCCGCTGGCACATCATTGCAGTGGTGCATTTCCGCTCGGGTAAGACAGGGATCAAGGTTCTGCCTCGCGTTGTGCCAAAGGTGATTGATTACTACAATCATGTCAGACGCGCCGCAGAAGTGCAAGAAATTGAACTTTTCCTACATAACGATCCATTCTTCAACCGCTACCCTACATCGGCTTCCTATCGTGCCCACGACATCGACGCTCAAATCCTCGCCGAGCATCTCACCGGTGCCCACCGCCTCAGCGTAGACGGCTCCCGCCTAATCCAACACTAATTGTCAGTCTCCGGGTAAAGGAGGGTGAGGAGGTGCTGGCAGCCGTCTTCGAGGAGGTTGAGGACGTTGTGGAAGCCGTCGATGCCGTCGTAATAGGGATCGGGGATATAATGCGCCTCGGGATAATGTACGCAGAAGTCGCTCATCCGGGCGATCTTTTTTTCTGCCTCTACGGATGGAGCGGCATCGTACAGGTCGGAGAGATTACGGTCGTCCATCCCGATTATGAGGTCGAAATAGTCGAAATCCGATGGGCGGATCACACGGCTGCGATGGTCAAGATGGAACCCATGCTGAAATGCGGCGTTGCGCATACGCCTGTCAGGGAGATCGCCGGCATGACCTCCGTAGAATCCGGCTGAATCAAGTTCCGGCCGCATCGCCGCCGGAAGTTTCTCACAATATTGGCGCATGATTCCCTCTGCCGCCGGACTGCGACAAATATTTCCCAGACATACAAATAATATTCTTACCGGACGACCCTCGGCCGCCGCTATTGCCATTGCCTTTTCTACCTGCTTTTCCATAAGCTTAATTACAATTTAGTTGATTTGCGCACGCAGTGCATTCGCAATCAGATGTTCATTATTCAAAATTAATAAATTTATATGAATTTCATCATATCGACATCTCCGATATATTAGGTCGATGAGGGCCACGGAAGGATGAATTCTACTTTGTCATGACAAACTAAATTTTTAAAATTTTCGTTACGTTTATAGAGAAAAATAGTTTTTCTCCATCTATTTTACCACTAAATTCCATATTTGCACTGATATGAAAAAAAATATAGGCAATAAGGTTCTGAGTCTGATTCTGACACTGATTATGCTTGCCTGCGCCGCGCTGGCCGTGAATAAGACTTTGTTCGGCCATAAGATTGAGGCGAAGAGCGTTACTGAAGTTTCAGAAATATCAAAAGCCGACACTGACGTGATCTCAACTCTGCCCGATGGCACGGAAGTGATTCACACCTCAGCCGTGGCCGACAGCGTGCAGGGTTACGCAGGGCCGGTGCCTCTTGATATTTATATCAGCGAGGGGAAGATCGCAAAGATCGAGGCGCTTCCCAATGCCGAGACGCCATCATTCTTCAAACGCGCAAGCGCAATGTTTGATGAATGGATCGGCCTCACGCCGCAGGAGGCGTTGGCGCAGAAAGTTGATGGAATCACCGGAGCCACTTATTCTTCCGATGCCATTACCGCCAATGTCAACGCCGGTCTTGATGCCTACCTCGGAATTCAGAACGAGCACCGGAACAATGCGCCGTGGAAGATATGGATCGCTTTGGCTGTCACACTCGCCGCCTGCCTTGTGCCGCTGTTCGTGAAAAGTAAGGTCTACCACACGGTGCAGATGATCGCCAACGTTGTGGTACTCGGATTCTGGTGCGGTCTTTATCTTGATTATGCGCTGATGTTGAGATATATGTCGGAAGGCTTACTCTTTCCCGCAGGGTTTGTTGCGATCGTAATGCTTGTCGCCGCATTCATATATCCCCTCTTCGGCCGTCCGCAGCATTACTGCAATCATATCTGCCCGCTTGGTTCGGCGCAGCAACTCGTGGCACAGATATGCAACTATAAGATCACGATTTCGAAGAAGACGCTTAAAGGGCTCGACTGGTTCCGCCGTCTCCTTTGGGCCGCACTGATGCTTCTCCTCTGGGCCGACTGCCTCACGGGCTGGATGGACCTCGAACTTTTCCAGGCATTCCAGTTCCGCTCTGCCTCATGGTGGATTATTGGAGCCGCGCTGCTTTTCGTGGCCCTATCTGCCGTCGTGGCGCGCCCCTACTGTCGCTTCGTTTGCCCCACGGGCTCACTCTTTAAACGCGCCGAAAACCTCGGCTAATATTTGCGATTTACCAATAAACACGCAGAGGGGTTAGACCTGACGGCTTAACCCCTCTGCGGTTTCATTTTTAATAGTTAAATTTCTTCTCTTCGATTACTGAGCTACTTCATCCTTGAAGGCAGGTGCCGGTTTGAATGCCGGGATATTGTGCGCCGGGATTACAAGGGCTGTATTCTTAGAGATGTTGCGGGCTGTCTTTTCAGCACGACGCTTTACGATGAATGATCCGAACCCACGGAGATGTACATCCTCTCCTTTCGCAAGACTTTCTTTTACTGAAGTCATGAACTGCTCGATCACAGTGAGTACTGCCGACTTTTCGATGCCTGTAGTTTTGGCAATCTCGGTTACGATTTCTGCTTTTGTCATGATTAAGATAATTTGATATAGATTTTTCAATGCAAATTTAGTATAAATCCATGAATTATTAAACCCCCGCAAGCGATTTTTATTAGAGTTTAAGGGATATTTTGAATAAAATGCATCCGGATACGCATATTTATCCCTTTTCATGGCTGCGATAGTCTTTCGGCGACATCCCCATGACCTTGCGGAAAAGGCGCGAAAAGTAGTACGGATCGCTGATTCCGATCTTATGGCAGATCTGATTTATCTTCATGTCGGAGAAGTCGAGCAGGTAGCAGGCATGGCGAATCCGGAGGCGGTTAAGATAGTCCATCGGCGACACTCCGGTGTGCTCGCGGAATATCAATGAGAGCTGCGACTGAGAATATCCGGTGTAAGTTGCCACATCGGAAAGCAGCAGTTTCTTCTCCATATTTTCTGTCATGAACCGGATGGCCGCCTCCAGCAGATTTGAGTCGGAATGCGACGATGCCGGGGTGTTCCGGTAAGCCCGCAGATAGCGCAACGAGCCTAAGAAATGATGAAACACGGAGCAGGCATAGAGAAGATTGTCCATCTCGTAGCCACGGGTGAGCGTACCCATCATCTCCTCGAACATTCCGAGACGGTCGGCAATACGCGAGAGAGCGCCCGGCTTGATCTCGATCGGAGCCACGCGGTCGGGCAGAAATTGCGATGATAAACTGCCGCTGAAATGAATCCAATAGATTGACCACGGCTCATCCTCCGACGCTCCGTAAGAATGAGGCGTATTGGCCGGAATGATGAAATAGCTGTCGGGAGCGACCGCGAACGATTCACCATTGACCGTAAACCACCCTTTGCCGCGTGTGCAATAGATAAACACATTCTCCTCCGCACCATTCGGTCTTTCGCGATAATGGTGAGAAGCATTGGGATAATAGCCTATATCCGTGATATGAAGAAGAGCCGATATCGGGTTGGATTTAAGTTCGGCGATGCTGGCGGGAGGCAACACGAAAGCGCGCTCTCCCTGAAATCCATCTCTTAGTTTCATACTCTATGAATTTACCCCGTAAAGATAAGAAATAATAATGAGATAAGAAAGCGGGTGCAATCGGAGTAATCATATATCTTATGAGCCATCAGTTTATCAGACTTTTCTAACATACATTGCTCTAATTGCGTTGAGTACGGCCAGAATCATGACACCGACGTCGGCGAAAATGGCAAGCCACATATTTACGATACCGAAAATACCCAGTATGAGGCACACCCCCTTTATTCCGATTGCCATGATGATATTTTCCCACACAATCCGGAGGCATTTGCGCGATATGCGTATGGCCTTACCGATTTTGCGAGGGTCATCGTCCATAAGCACCACATCGGCGGCTTCGATCGCCGCATCGCTGCCTACGGCTCCCATCGCAATGCCGAGGTCGGCCCGAGAAAGAACCGGTGCATCGTTTATGCCGTCGCCTACAAATGCCACCTTGTCATCATCTTTACGGCCATTAAGCAAAGTCTCAAGATGAGACACTTTGTCGGCCGGCAGCAACTGGCTGTAGACCTGTTTGATACCTAATTCCCGGGCGGTCTGTTCGGCTACGGCTTTTGCATCTCCGGTAAGCATCACTGTCATTCCTACACCCGAACGGTGTAAATCTGTAATCGCCTCTTTGGCAGTCGGCTTGACGATATCCCCGAGCACGATGTGGCCTGCATAAGTGTTGTCGATGGCAATATGCACGATGGTGCCGGCCGTGTGGCAATGACAAGGCGCGATATTGAGTCCGCGCATCAGTTTTTCATTGCCGACGGCGACGGGATGGCCGTCGATCACGGCGTTGATGCCTTCACCGCTGATTTCCTGTAGATCCGCTATACGGTTTCGATCAACCTTATGGCCGTAAGCGCGTTGCAGCGATTTGCCTATGGGGTGAGAAGAGGAGGACTCGGCGATGGCGGCGTATTCGAGCAACTGAGCCTTACGTTCGTGCATATCGTGGTCGTTGCCATCGTGGAAAGCATTGACTTCAAACACCCCCTGAGTGAGCGTTCCAGTCTTGTCAAACACCACGGTTTTGACCTTGGAAAGAGTCTCAAAGATGTTGGCTCCCTTCACGAGGACACCCTCGCGGCTTGCGCCTCCGATGCCGGCAAAGAACGACAACGGGATGCTCACAACCAGAGCACACGGACAGCTTATGACAAGGAAGACCAGCGCGCGGTAGACCCATGTCTCGAATGTGGCGAAGTCAAACGCAGCGCCTTTGAAAAGTATCAGAAACAGCGCCGGGAGAATTGCGAGCGCCAAGGCTCCGTAACAAACCGCCGGAGTGTAGATGCGTGCAAACCGGGCGATGAAATTCTCCGATTTTGATTTTCTTGAGGCGGCATCTTCCACAAGCTCAAGTATCTTGGATACCGTGGAATCTCCGAAATCTTTTGTTGTCTTTATTTTCAACACGCCCGAGAGATTGATGCTGCCGCTTATGACCTCATCGTCTTTTCGGACTTCGCGGGGTAATGACTCTCCGGTCAAGGCAGAGGTGTTAAGAGATGATTCGCCCGAAACCACAACGCCATCAATGGGAATCTTTTCTCCGGGCTGAACGATAATGACCTCTCCGACTTCCACATCGTCGGGATCGACTTTTACAATGGCTCCGTCTTGCTCGATGTTGGCATAGTCAGGACGGATATCCATCAGGGCCGCGATGTTACGTCGGCTTTTACCCACGGCATAGCTCTGGAAAAATTCCCCGATCTGATAGAAAAGCATCACGGCGATAGCCTCAAGATAGTCGCCCGACTTTTCGTAGATCGCCAAGGCGAATGCTCCGACGGTCGCCACAGCCATAAGGAAATTCTCGTCGAATACCCGGCCGTTGACAATGCCTTTCAATGCCTTTTTCAGTATATCCCCTCCGATGATCAGATATACGACAAGATACAGCGACAGCCGTAGCCATCCTGTAATATCAATAAACTGCAATGCCACGGTCATTATCACTGCGATAATGATGCGCGCAAGCATATTGCGCTGTTTCTTATTCATAACACCCCTTTTTAAACGCAGCAGTCCGACTTAAATTAGCCGGACTGCGCTGAAGTTAAAACTTAGAGAATCTCAAAGTCAGACTCAACTTTCTTCGCGGCCTTAAGCACATCTGCCATCACAGCCGACTCATCGGTTCCCTCCTCAAAGGTCACTTTCATCTTCTGGGTCATAAAAGATATTGACAGATCCTTTACACCCTCCACCTTCTTGGCTGCATCTTCCACGAGATTGGCGCAGTTGGCGCAGTCAACCTCAATCTTATAAGTCTTGCTCATAATCTTATCGTTTTTGAATTTTTTATTCCTCTTTTGGAATTGTGAAAGCAAAGTTATAAATTTTATTATGCAACCCGGTTGCAATTATCGGGGAGCGTTGAAAATAGGGATCAGATGGAGGATATTAAAGAAATTATAGTAACTTTGCAGAAAAGCTGAATATGAACAATCCCGAGATAGAAAATATTTTGACAAGCCACGGCATAAAGCCGACTGCCAACCGTTTGCTTGTCTTAAAAGATCTGGCACGCTGCTCACATCCCGTAAATCTTGCCGATTTGGAAAAGTCGTTAGACCCGATGGATAAGGCAAGTATCTTTCGTGTGCTCGAACTCTTTGCGGAAAAGGATATAGTTCATGTGATCGAAGACGGGAGCCGCTCATTGAAATATGAACTTTGCCACGGCGATCATCATTCAGTTTCCGACCAGCACGCACATTTCTACTGTGAAAAATGCGACACCGTATATTGCCTTGATGAAATAAAATTGCCGGTCATAGATCTCCCCCAAGGCTATCAAACAAAATCCATCAACTTCATGTTCAAGGGCATTTGTCCGAATTGCAATAATTAAATGAACTGTCGTTAGGAATGAGTAAATTTGCAGTATGATGGAAGGTACTCTGATTATTATGCTGCGCTACTCACTATGTACTCAGAAGAGGTGCTATTTCTGTTGACTATTTTCGTATTTGGAGATGTTGTCAGTATCGGTTAGCCAGGTATCTAAAAAGGAGTTTAATTTTCCGGTCTTATTATCGATGATTTTGACCGGTTTGCCTAATAACACCCCTAATATCAATGCGTGTAGTCGCGTTGTAATTATCTCGGAATAAGGAGATAAGAATTTAATCCCTTTCTTTACCAGTCTCTTGCGAACTAACCTGTCTGTAACTGTATCAGCCATATACGCTGTCAGCCTTCGCAATAAACGGATATGGCGTGTACGATATGCCATACTTAAGAATGGCTGAAGCAACGCCAGCCCTTTATCCTGCTTCTCAATCGATGGCCAGTCGCGTATTTCATACCTCTTTCCTATATCCGGTATTACAGTGTCCGCAACCAATTCTTTGTCTAATCTTCTGAGATACAATTTTCGGGATGTGTTATCACGTCTATATTTTGTCAGCGTATCGGGATGTATAAAAAAGGCCATATCCGGCACCGAGAGAATATTACACCCCTTGAAATGTTCTGTAAGAAATTCATAACTATACCGGTCTCTTGCACAAAGATATAGGTCCGGATGCTGAGCAAATATTTGCGAATCCTCTTTAATCAACTCGGGATTTTCATACCATACCGACTGTGGCATCATTACGATGCGGTTACGTGGATAACGCTTTATGACCTTTAAACGGAATTCCTGAAAAAGTCTCCATAAATCGCCAAAATTCCCCCCTCCCGTCAATAGAATGGTTACATCAGGTGACAATTCCGGAAAAAGAGATGTCGTAATATTTGAAGTTCCCAAATTCCTACCGGGGAGTGTTTTGCAAAAATCATGAATCCCTTCCCATATCAACACATCACCTATATTCCGGTAATTGGGAGCATCCATCAAGACATAATCCCCTGTGATTAAAGGGGTAAGCTGATTGGAGATGACGCTTCTCAATTCGGCGATTTTTGTCTGCGAGTCCATAAGTAATGAAATTAAATTAAATGTGCATACAGTATAGTCAATACATAACCTTAATATTTCTGATTAATAACTAATCACTAATACTTAAAATAAATATCTCCAAAGAAGCCAAACGTAACGTTCATTTCAGACTTGGCCCACTCTAAAAATTTATCCATTCTTACCTTGTTAAATCCCCACTCGTGGTTTAGCACCTCGCAATGTTTCTGCCAATTGATATTTCCTGATATAAGTTTAATTGACTTTTCGCAATATTCATCTGTATCCAATCTGGCGCAGGTCTGAATAAAGATGATTCCGTTGCCACTATCTGCATACATACCATTATCATATACAAATTTCTGTTGCTTCGCGGTAAGATAATAATTACCTTTTGCCGGTGAGAAAGGATCTTTGGCACAAAATATATAAGACTTATGTCGGGGATGATTTTTAATATACAGACTATTCTTCAGACTCATTTCCCAATAACTTGCTCTTATCTGACTATCCAGACACTCCACATCGCCACCGACCATGAGAAGCAACTTTTCTATGCCGCTGTCATAATCCTTTTTAATCGACCTTATCCCATATTTTTTATTTTTATAAGCATGAAAATTAAATCTTAACCACTCCTTTGCCTGCTGAAATTCTGCCTTGTAGCGGTCAGTTACTTTATATAATTTATCGCTAAACAGATACAGACTGAAACAAGCACCATACTTATCATGCAAGTCTTTAAGGTCTTTAAAGAATTGCACCGAATAAATCGATGTATGATCCTCACCGAATAACTCTGCAAGTGATTTGCCCACATCATCAAATGATATATGCATAAAGTTGCCGCTATAATCACAGGAATCTACCCTTGAGATAAATTCAAGTTCATCTGCGGCGTTATAATTCTTGCGCCTGAAATGTGCTATGCGGTTAACGGCTGTTAAGAATCCCGATAACATTCTATCCTTAAAATTTCTCATCTACTCATCAACAATCGTCTTATCTTCTTAGCCACTGCAATCGGTGCAACTTTCAGGTCAGTTACAAATTGCTTGGATAAGGAATATACCTGCCGGCTATCCTTTAAGCGGCCGGAGAAAAGTTCTTTAAAAGTAGGGGTAAGCCATTCCGATTCGTCCCGGCATATCCTGTTTCTCATTTCAGCGTATGTAGGTGCATTTATGTCGGGAATACATCCGAGTCCTATCCATGTATGACCGTTCCAGCAGTGCGGGCTCATACAGTTATGGCCTATTGCCCGGAAAGGGATCGGAGTATCGGTATCCGAAAAAATGTCGACCGGTCTGCTTGCGTTGTAATAACATTGTCTCCATGTACCGGTTTCAATCTCAACTACTCCGCACCAATCTCCTGCGTAACAGAACTCTCTGCGCGGTTGCTCGAATATCTCAAACTTGAAGTCAAACAGAGGAGAATTAAAACGTCCCCAGAAATCCTTATACTCCGCTCGGCTCATGTGGGTGAGAAGGGGCAAATACCGACCATTGTATCGGTCATCTCTTGTTACCGTGAAATGAGGGATTGCTCCCAACTCTTCGAGAGCGCGCTGATTTAATTCATCTACACACTGCGTGAGTTCATCATGAGGGGTTACTTCAAGAGTTATCGATGCTCCCGCATCGCGCATTTTACGGATATTATTGAAAAATATATTGAGCAGACACTTCTCCTTAAGTTGCAGATAATGATATGAGAATTTTATAAATAATCTATCTATCAACTCTTTGGGTAGGTTCGCTAATTCTTCAAATCGATGGGTCAAAGTGCCATTAGTCACAATCATTATATAATGACCCTCCTCAAGCAATTCGCGGGTAAGTTCTACAACCTCTCTGCTTAATAAGGTCTCCCCCTCCGCACACATATTGATAATGGCCGAACCTCCCAGACGCTTCCGGGCAAGGGCTCTTCTGATATGCCCGGGGGGATACTTGAATGGTTTTACAACCGTATCGAAAAGCCCTTTATGAGTAATGTAGCAATACGTGCATCTTAACGTACAGGCGCGGATAGGAATACGCAGTTCGACAAATCTCACAAACTTATTCTGCTTTTCTGATTTATCACCCTCCGACATATAGAAGCGGCTTATTGTATCAAATCTCTCCGGCATATAACACTTATCGTTTAAATATTTTTCTGACAGCAAGTTGGAAAAGTCGGTTGACCGCCAGCAATTTATGCCTTACCAACCATACCGACACTCTGCTACGCATCATAAGATTGATATTGACATTAGGATTATCAAGTTCGAGCCAGCGCTTCGGATCATAACATTCAAGACAGGTAATGAGAGGGAGGTAATATAGAAATTTCCGATATTGAAGTGCAGGGAGTACTGCCGGATGATTATGCTTTACTATAAACTCTTCCAGCATATCCAATGCCAATTTACCGGCCTCAATTCTTTTTACATCCCTGACCTGAGTCATTGAACCCGGGTTTATGCAATTATAATGATAGAGCGGCTGGGCCACTACGCTTACCTTATCTGTAAAAAGGTGCATCGGCACTGTTACTACAAAATCCTCGCAATAGGTAACGGCCGGATCGGCCTTAAAATCATACTTGTCATAATAATCCTTACGTACAAGCCTCTGCCACAGAAATTGGTGCATCTTTTGAATCCTCAGTATATTTGAGGCCCTCTCCTCTCTATCGGATAATAACGAAGGCCAATGTATCCCTTTACACTCTTCGGCTTCTGTAAAATAACCGCACACTACAATATCGGAGTCATTGGCTTTAGCAGTCTCATACATCAGGCGATACATATCCGGTTCGACCCAGTCATCGCTGTCGCAATGTATCACATATTCCCCCCGGGCAGCCTTTACTCCCGTCACTCTCGCCACTGCAAGCCCTTTATTGCCGTCATGATTGATAATGCGGATATTTTTCTCCCTTTCAGGAAACTGCCTGATGATGTCTTGTAGTATCCGGATGCTGTTGTCGGGTGTGCCGTCATTAACAAAGATAAATTCTATATCATCGGTCATCGTCTGATTAAACAATGATCGGGCGCACCTCTCTATATATTTTTCCACCCCGTATACGGGTACTAAAACTGATACTTTTATCGTGGAATCTACCTTGGGGTTCTTCATAAGTGTTAGCGTGTTAAAGTCGTAAAGTCAGATTACTATCAGATCTTATCCAGAACTTCATGCCAGAGTCCTCTTCCCGAGGCTATCTGCGTTACATACTGCCCTGGAGGGATATTCCCCTCTATTAATTCTATTCCGTTGGGAGTAATGGCTATATCCCACCCTACATATCTTGCTTCCGGTACTACCTTGCATAATTCTTCGACCATATCCAGACATTTTCGGAAATCTTCGATCTTATATCCGTCAAATTTTATACCGGTAAAGGGATGAGACTCAAATTCGGTACAATTCATACCGTATGCATTGCCGCGCAGTTCTCCCGTCTGCGGATCAATGGCGCATGAGATGCCTCCATTCTGATAATTATCGAGATATGATATCCCATCACCCATTCTCATCGCCCATACCAACTCATGAACTTTCCCGTTTTTATCTATCACACTTACTAATCTTATAGTGTTCAAAGAGCCGGGAGCAAGTTTTTTAAGATTCTCGTTGTTTTCTACGCACTCTTCTACAAGATATCGTACTCCTTTATCATTAAAAATCTCTCGCTTCTCAGCATCAGTACTCTCAGGGGTCAGTTTTATCACACCCCTCCCCCCCAACTCAGTCACAGGCTTAACTATCACATTGGGATGCTTGGCCATAAACGAGTCGAGATCCTTTTTAGGGTCAGTCTCCGACAAGAGTTTCCAGTCGCGCTTTATAAATTGACTGAATTTCTCATTAAAAAGTGCCTTGTCGAGAAATAAATCGTGAGTCTCCGGAGTTGATAATCTGAATCTTAACACATCATTTCGTCGGCATGATATATATGTTTTCCTCTCCGCGGGAGATTTTTCCCAAAATCTATACGAGTAATAGTCAATAAAATCGAAACCATAAAAGTAGTACCAATATAATAGGTTGGCAAAACAGACCATTCTGTTCTGTTTTGAGAATTCCGCCAGCAT
>JAIEAO010000112.1 GCA_029071345.1 Muribaculaceae bacterium
CTACACCTCTCAATTCCCCCGCAGCGTCAGCTGTGTAGAACAGACATGTTTTTTAGCATAATTTACCCGATTTTCTCTAAATTCACATCAATAACACCTCTTTCGCACCCCTATTTTTTCAATTTGAATCATTCTGTCAATATATTTGCCATCTTTTGTTAATTTTTGCTGACCCAATTTTCTATAAATAAATATCCCCCTGCCTGTCACGGCTCTCGCCGCAACAGGAGGGGGGTGGTAGTTGGATGGTTATTGCCTACCCCACACTGCCTCGCTTCGCTCGTTGTGCGGGGTTAAGATTATTTCGCCTCTTCGAGGCTTATCTTCGCCAAACCATTCGCATCTTCGAGGCTTATCTTCGCCAAACCATTCGCATCTCGTGGCTTCGTTATGGAGCAACACTTGCTTGCAAGTGTCGGCATCTATGGGCAGTTGCAAGCAACAGCCCCTCCGGGCGTCGCCGCGGTCGCGGCATGCCGCGACCCTACTGCTCAACACTGCGGACGCACGGACCGTGCGTACTTACTGAAAACTGAAAACCGAAAACTGACAATTATTTGCGGATGATGATGGGATGGCCGTCGAGGCCGATATAGGGATATTCCGGATTTTTTGCCTTGAAAGTCTTGATGAACGCCCGTGCATCATCGAGATTATCAAGCGCACCACCTATTATATACCATTTGCCATCCAGGCCCCTCGCGGAAAATGCTTCGAACCCTTTATCGCGCAACGCACTTGCCCCGGCGCGCGCGTTGGTGTTCATCTTGAACATCCCGACGGCCACGTTGTAGGCTTTGAGCTCAGCCGGAGAGGAGTCTTTAAACGGAGCAAAGTCTTTGTCGACGGATATGATTTCGTGGGCGAAATAGAGAGTGTCGCCGTCTATATATCTTGGTTTCGGGGCGTTTTCGGAGATAAGGCCGTCGGCGGCAAGCGATTCCTGCTCGGCCTGCTTCTTTGCAATCGCCACATCGTAAGCCGAGCGATAATTTTTCTCCGTAGGCTTGCAGGAGGCAAGCATCAGCGCACAGAGCGCGCATCCTATGATTATCTTTTTCATTTTGTCAGAATTCTGATTTCGCGCGGTGCGAAACGGTATTTTTTATCGGCGGTGACGGGCACAACGGTTTCACCGGTGAGGATATCGGTAAATTTCTCCCCCTCCCCTATCACTTCCATATATCTTGTCATGTCGGCATCGTTGGCGGAGTCTGTGCCGTTCATCATCACTATCACGGTGTCGTCGCCGGCTTTGCGCTCGTAAAGGTAGACACCGTTGGTGGGCATAAAGTGCTTCATTGAGCCTTCCCCTATGGCTTTGCTCCCTTTTCGCCAGTTGCATATAAGCGAGATGAAGTCGTAAGCCTCATTCTGCAGCGGGGTGCGCCCCTCGGATGTGAATACCGACACTTCATCACCGGGGAAACCGCCGGGCATATCCTTGCGGACATTGCCATCGCCCCCTTCGCGTGTGCCGTGCATGAGAAGCTCCGTGCCGTAGTAAAGCTGCGGGATGCCGGGGATGGTGAGCAGTATCGTCAACGCCTGTTTCCATTGGTCAAGAGTCTTAGGTTCGGTGAGGATAAAGCGCTCGGTGTCATGGTTGTCGAGGAAACGGAGCACACTCATCGGATCGGGATAGAGATAATCGAGAGCAAGGTGATCGTAAATCACGTTAAGCCCGTTCCACGGATCGGTCTCTGCCTTGAAGGGAGCCATGTCGCGGCTCTTTATCATAAGCGGGAAATCCATCACCACCGGGAGGTTGGTGTCGGGATTCTTCTTAGTAGCCAACGGCGAACCCTTCTGCCAGTAAGCCTCGCCGCCGGTTTCACCAAACCAGCACTCGCCGACGATGTTGAAGTCCGGATATTCTTTCTTGACATCATCAATCCAGCGGGCCATTGCGCGCTCATCGGCGTAGGGATAGGTATCCATGCGTATGCCGTCGATCTGCCCTTCTTCGATCCACCAGATGGAGTTCTGCACGAGATATTTCATCAGATGGGGGTTGCGCTGGTTAAGGTCGGGCATCTCCGCTACAAACCAGCCGTCTTGGGTGAGTTTACGGTCATAGTCGGTGGCGTATGGATCGGTGATGGTGGAAAGGCGGTAGTTGGTCTGCACATAACCGTCGGGGAAATTAAACCAGTCGGAAGAGGGACGGTCGGTAAACCAAGGATGCCCCGAGCCGCAGTGGTTGAAAATCATATCCATCACCGTCTTGATGCCGTGGTTATGGAGCGTATCGATCAGCTCCTCGTAGTCTGCGTTAGAACCGAAGCGCGGGTCGACTTTATAATAGTCTGTGGTGGCATAACCGTGATAACTGCCCCCTTTCATATCATTTTCGAGAACGGGATTGAGCCAGAGGGCCGTGATGCCAAGCGTATCAAGGTAATCCACATGATTTCTGATACCTTTGAGATCTCCGCCGTGACGCGTGTTGGGGTTGGAGCGGTCCACCTCCACATGATTGCGCAGGGTTGCAACGTCGTTGATCGACTCATCGCCGTTGGCAAAGCGGTCGGGCATGACCATGTAGAGCACATCGGCCGCGGTGAAGCCCTGAGCCCCGCGCTGCTCCTTGCGCTCGCGCAATTCATATTTCTCGGTTATCTTTTTCTTACCCGATTTCCACTGCAGCTGCATCACCCCGGGTCTGGCGGCTGATGAGATATTAAGGTAAACATACTGCCAGTTGGGCGAACCGTCGAGTCGCACCACTGAATCTACCGTAACGCCGGGATAATTTAACGAGAACTCAGCCTCGCGGATATTCTTGCCATGCACCTGAAGCTGAAGTGAGGAATCTTTCATCCCTACCCACCAGTGAGGCGGATGTATCTCTTCCACCGACATTGCCGGGGCAGCCCCGTTAGCGGCAGTCATCGTGCCTGCTGTAATGAAGCACAAAAGGCCGCGGCGCAAACGCCACGACCTGAATATAGATTTCTTTTTACTTTTCATAATAATTAGGAATGAGGATTTAGGAGTTAGGAATTATGGACACTTCTTCTAATTAGAATTTAGGATTTAGGAGTTAGGAATTTTGACACTTTGAAAACACTTTCAGAAACTCCTAACTCCTAATTTCTAACTCCTAACTGATCTTAATCTACCTGAATTATCAGATGGTTCGCAAGGCTCCAGAACTTGGCGGGATCCGTGATCTTGATGGTCTTGGGATCATCCTTGCCTCCGACAATTTCGTAGCTTCCGGCCGGCATATTGCTCCAGATTTTAACTTTCTTAGAGTTTGTGGGGATGGAAGTGAGCGTGCGCTTGTCGGCAGAAACGAAATAAGAAGAGTCGAAATCACCTTTCAGCACTTTAGTTGCGCCGAGGAATTTCTTTTCGAGCAGTCCCTTGTTTTTGAGGTCTTTATTTGTACCGATTGCGTAATATACACGGTTTGCCTCGTTCTCGGCAGCCACGGCCTGAGCCTGAGCCTCCTCCTTGGCAGAGGTCTCGGCCTTTACCTGCTCCTGAGTCTCGGTAACTTGCGTGTTAAGAGTTTCGATCTGGGTGCGGGCATTGGAAAGGTCGCTTTCGAGTTGCGCGATCTTCTGATCCTGAGCCGCGATGCGCTCTTTAAGCTGATTGATGGTCTTGGCCATCACGCTGTTCTCATTGCCGGAAGCCTTGAGTTTAGCCTCCATAGTGCTGAGCAGCTCCTTATTGGCAGCCAGACGGGCCTTGATAGTGGCGAGATTCTGACGAATTTCAGAACGGCGGTCGGTGTTTTCACCGTTACCCATATTGTAAAGAAGCCCCTCCTGCATATTGATTGAGTCAATGCCGGTGTAAATATCACCCATGAGCAGCATCAATGAGTCGTTGAAAGTTGCCGCCTCTTGATATTCGGCAGTGAGGTCGGCGATACGGAGTGAGTCTTCCTCAATTTTCTTCTGGTAACCCGAGCAGGATGAGAGCAACAATGCACCTAATCCCATCAAAACAATACTTTTCTTCATATTATCAATAATTTAAGTGTAATCAATCATCTGGAAAACTCTTTGATGATTTTCCCTCGATGATTATAACAATCTCACCTTTCGCCTGGTTCATTTCATAAAACTCCGCGAGAGCGCCAAGGGTATCGCGGTTAACTGTTTCGTGCAGTTTTGAGATCTCGCGGCAGACAGCGGCTGGGCGTTCGGCGCCGAATGCCTCTACAAGCTGACGCAGTGTGCGCGCGAGTCTTAACGGCGACTCATAAATGATGACTGTACGCGGATCAGCGGCGAGTTCGGCAAGGCGGGTCTGGCGCCCTTTCTTCACCGGCAGAAAGCCTTCGAACACAAATCTGTCGCACGGGAGACCTGAGGCCACGAGAGCGGGCACGAATGCCGTGGCTCCGGGAAGACACTCCACCTCCACACCTCGGCGACGGCAGGCCCGCGAAAGCATGAAACCGGGATCAGAGATACCGGGGGTGCCCGCATCGGAGATGAGCGCAACATTGTCGCCCTCCTCTATGCGCTCGGCTATGGCATCGCTCGTCTGGTGCTCGTTAAATTTATGATGGCTGCGCATCGGTGTGTTGATTTCATAATGCTTAAGCAGTTTTCCCGACGTACGGGTGTCTTCGGCAAGAATATAATCCACCTCCTTCAGCACTTTGAGCGCACGGAAGGTCATGTCTTCAAGATTACCGACCGGTGTCGGCACTATATAAAGTTTACCGGCCATTATGAGAAATATTTCTGGATAATATCCATGAAATCCTTTACTTCCGGATTTTCAAGACTCCATCCTAATTCATCAAGAAAATATTCTTCTGCCTCATCATAGCTATCCATCGATGCGATAAGATCCATCGCCGATGAATATTCGGCATCTGAATTGCTGAAAAGCTCGCGACGGAAGCGGAACCTGTCGTTAAGCGTAAAGGCCGGTTTGGCGGCATGAGTGTTGCGGCCGATTGCTATTTCCGGTCCTTCGATTTCCGGAAGCTCCAGATCATCAGATTCGCGACTCACCGATACGCTTTCGTTCTCCTCGAAAAGTTCGGTAATCACTCCGTTCGGTTCGGAATATGCCGGGTCAGCTTCTGATTCGACTTCCGTAGCTTCTGTTTCCAGCTCTTCAAGCTCCTCTAAGCGAGGTTGAGACTCCTCTACTTCCTCCCCTACGGCAGCCTCGATATTATCCGAATACTCATCTGCGAGAGCCGTAGATTCCGGGATATCCGACTTTTCATTCAAAGCATTAATTCTCGCAAGAATCAACGGTTCGAGTTCCGGAATCTTGTCTTCTCTAAGCTGGGCCAATTCCAACAGCCCCTCAATCTCATAGATCTTATCTTTGAGATCTTTTATTTCCTGCAATGTCATATTTCTTAGTTTTCGGTTTTCAGTTTTCAGTTTTGGGAAGAGTCATTATCAGATGAGGCAAAAAGCTGAAGCAGAGCCTTCTTGACGGCTTCCCTCGCCCTTCCGCGATCGCCAATCTCATTCATAATCACCACAATGACATGGGTTGGCACATAATTGTCGTCGAGTTTATAGCCGGCATAGCACTGGATTCCCCTCATGCTACCGGTCTTCATCGCCACATAGCCGTCGAGCGGTGTTCCGGCAAGAAAACTTTTCAGCGTTCCTTCCTGCCCGGCAAGGGGGAAGAAAGAGGCATAATAAGGATTGGAGGCCTTCGACGCAAGCACATGCGCCATGAAATTAGCCGTAACACGGTTCTGTCGCGACAGGCCGGAGCCGTCTATGATGTTAACACCCGACATGGGAGCTTTTTGCTTACGCCAGTATTCCATCTCATGACGCGCACTCTTTTCTGTGTTGCCTTTTCCGTTGACCACCACACCGTATGTGCGGAGCAACGCTTCGGCATACTGGTTATCGCTGCGCATCATACATGAGCGCATGATTTCATCGAGAGGCACGGAGGTGTGGGTGAAAAGCAGTTTGCTATCGCCCTGACGGAGCGATTCATTAGTTACGCTGATACCATAGCGCGTCAGAACTGACTTGAGCCGGGTCGAAAATACAGCTGCAGGATTGGCTACCGAGCGGCTTCCGCTGGCGTTGTCTTCAAAATTCAATCCATGCGAGCCTGTGCCGTAGGCGTGAGGAAGATCTCCCGACATCCATGACTGAGGAACCGAGGGCCCGCTCCAAATCTCTTCATCAACGACAATCTTACCTTTTATCTGAGAAATTCCTGCCGCACGGAGCGCATTGGCAATCTCCTGACAAATGTCGGAATTGTTATCGACATATTTTGAATTAAGCGAAGGGTCTCCGCTGCCCACCACCAGAAGATTGCCCTCAAGCACACCTTCGCGCACCGGCCCCTCGGTGTATATCTTTGTCTCATACCGGTAATCTTCATCAAGATGCGAGAGCAATGCGGCAGTGGTCACACTTTTCATTATCGAGGCGGGGACAAGTGGTTCAGCAGGATTATGCGAAGCTATCACCTCCCCTGAGTTGAGGTCAAGCACAATGAAAGCCGACTGGCCGCCGTTGACTCCGCGCGCTGCCGCAAACTCCTCCATTACATCGGCTCGAACCGATATGCAGACTAACAGAAGAGCCAACAGCATCATCAATCTTGATATTTCCGATTTTATGTTTTTTAATTTCATTTCTTTTACCGGTCATACAGGCCATTTACGGCCAAATACTTTTTTCTCCCTACAAATTTAGCGATTCTTATGTGTGCTTACAAATCTTTTTACTAATTTTGGCTTATGAATTCCCAAAGACGACCTTATACTTTCGACCGGGTGGTGCGGATAATCTTCTCAGTCTGCACTCTTTTCGCTGTAGTGTACCTTCTAACGCTGCTCAAGGGGGTGCTTTTGCCTTTCCTTGTCGCTTGTCTCATAGCATATATGCTTGAGCCAATGGTGAAATGGAATCAGAAACTGATGCGCACCAACAACCGTTTTCTACCCGTAATGGCCACCCTGCTTGAGGCTTGCGTAGGAGTCGGTGTTTTCTGCGCCGTGTTCTTCCCCTATCTCATCTCGGAATGTGCGGAAATGGCCGATATGGTTAAGAAATACGCGACGACACAGATCGATATTCCGTTTGTCTCCGACACTATCCATCAGTTTATTAAAGACAATATTGACTTCAATGAGATTACCAAACTCTTGTCGAAAGATCAATGGGAGTCGCTGATAAAGACCGCTATTTCATCATCATGGTCGTTTCTGAGTTCGAGCCTCGCACTTATGTTCGGAATAATAAGCTGGCTGATTGTCATGCTCTACATTATCTTTATAATGCTCGATTATGAGAAACTCACCCTCAGCTTCCGCCAGCTGGTGCCACACGCTCACCGTAAACACGTGTTCAAGATTCTTGAGGACATCAAGAATTCGATGAACCGTTACTTCCGCGGACAGGCATTTATAGCACTGTGCGTCGGTATTCTTTTCTCTATCGGATTCGTGATTATCGGGCTGCCGATGGGGATTGTGCTCGGACTTTTCATAGGATTGCTGAATATGGTGCCGTATCTTCAGTTGATATCATTACCTGTAACAACTCTGCTTTGCTTAGTCTGGACGGTAAGCACCGGCGGAGATTTCTGGTTGATTTTCTGGGAAGCGATGGCTGTTTATGTCGTTGTGCAGTGCATTCAGGATCTCTTCCTCACCCCGAAGATAATGGGCAACGCCATGGGTCTGAATCCGGCCATAATGCTCCTCTCGCTCTCGGTGTGGGGAAGTCTTCTCGGCTTTATCGGTCTTATCATCGGCCTCCCCCTCACCACTCTCGTACTCTCATATTATAATCAATATGTCATCCAACAGATTCATCTCAAAGAGGATGACGATACTGAAAACCAAAACGTATGATCTCACTTCCCATCTCATCATCATTCACAGGGCTGGCTCAGGAGACTATCAGCGAGCTGGCGACAAAGGTGACGACAGAAATTAATTCTGAAGAAACATCATCCACTTCAAAAGAAGACCACACCAATGGCCTTATCGCCGACTTGGCGTGGGTGCTCCTTCTGGGAGCGATCGTTTCTTTGCTGTTTAAGAAGCTGAAACAGCCTGTGGTGCTGGGCTATATACTTGCAGGCTTTTTGGCAAGCCCCAAATTTGTTTACCTTCCGTCGATCTCCAATCTCGATAATATCGAGTTTTGGGCGGATCTCGGTATTGTGGTGCTGATGTTTTCCATCGGACTTGAATTTTCTTTTAAAAAATTGATGAACTCCGGTTCGTCGGCGATCGTCACAGCCCTGATAATCATTACAGGCATGACATTCGCCGGCTTCGGAGTGGGATGGCTGTTGGGCCTCAACTCCATCAACTGCATCTTCCTCGGTGGCATGATCTCGATGTCATCGACCACTATAATTATGAAATCGCTCGATGATCTCGGACTGAAACAAAAGAAATTCGCATCATTAGTGCTCGCAGTGCTGATTATTGAAGACCTCTTCGCCGTGCTTATGCTCGTGTTGCTGTCATCGATGGCCATGGGTGATGTGCAGGGAATGGAACTGCTGTTCAGTATCGCAAAACTTGTATTCTTCCTGATAATATGGTTTGTGGTGGGTGTTTACATTCTTCCCACATTCCTTACCCGCGCCCGACGCTATCTCAATGATGAAACCTTGCTGATGGTGTCGATGGGACTTTGCTTCACCATGGCGATATTCAGTGTACTTTGCGGATTCTCCCTTGAGCTCGGAGCTTTCGTGATGGGCTCTATTCTTGCAGGCACCACTATGGCCGAGCGCATGGAGAAAGTGATCGTACCTATCAAGAACCTTTTCGGAGCGGTCTTTTTCATATCGGTAGGAATGATGGTTGACCCGGGTGTATTAGGTCAGTATTGGGTTGAGATCCTGATTCTCGCAGTAGTGGTCATCTCCGGTATGATAATATTCGGCACACTTGGTATGCTTGTTACGGGTCAGAATCTTAAGGTGGCGATGGAGAGTGGCTTCACCCTCACGCAGGTCGGCGAGTTCTCATTCATCATCGCATCGTTAGGTATGGGATTAGGTGTGCTGAATCCGACGCTTTATCCGATTATCGTGGCCGTTTCGGTGTTAACGATATTCACAACGCCTTACTTCATCCAGATGGCTGACGGGGCATATACGATAGTAGAACGCCACCTCCCGAAAGGTCTCAATTTCCTTATCAACAGATATTGCAAGCAGGTTTCAGATTCGAGCGAGACCAAGAAACTATGGATGGCCATAATCAAGCGATATGTGTGGCGACTGCTGCTCTATTCTGTGATATTGCTGGCTGAGATCCTCGTCTCGCGCGAGTTTCTCTTCCCGCTGATGACTGAGTATTTCCACGACTGGGGGCGCCTTATCGCAACAGTTCTCACCATCATCGCGATGCTTCCGTTCCTTGTGGCTATGAGTTTCAGCACAACCAAACCAAGCGAAAGGATGCGGCTTCATCAGACAGCGAGCTTCTACGACGTTCCGCTTGTGGCGATGACGGTGCTTAGATTTCTGTTGGCCCTTTTCTTCATAACATATTTCACCACGCTTGCCTACTCCTCTATTACCGGCTGGCTTGTAGGTGTAGGCTGCTTCATCCTTATAATGATTTTCGCCTCCACAAGAATTCTGCAACGCTACAACCGTATGGAGGAACGTTTCATCAATAATCTCAATAACCGAGAAAACACTCGCCTCGGCACTAACAATAACCTCGTGGACGATATGCATCAGGCTTATATTGAAATCGAGGGTAGTGCGCCGTTCGTAGGCGACAGAATCAAGGATGCCCGGCTGCGTGAAGATTACGGTATCAGCATTTCGAGCATACAGCGCGGAGAAGACTATATGCCTCTTCCCTCACCTATGGCGCGTATTTTTCCCGGCGATATTCTTGGTGTTATCGGTAATGATGACGAATTGAAGCGGCTCAATGAGGATTTGGAGCAGTCGGCTCGCGCTTGCGCGGCTATGACTGTAAGCCAGCACAAAGTGGATTTGGCAAGTATCAAACTCACCGACAGATCTCCAATCATTGGCAAGCCATTGAGCCAGACTAACATTCAGAAGGATTACTATTCGATGATCGTAAAGGTTCAGAGGGCGGATTCGGATGAGGATTACGAACAACCGTCGCCCCACATGATACTGAAAGCCGGCGATGTGATCTGGGTAGTCGGAGACCCGGCCTACTTCAAGAAAATGAAATAAGATCAGTATTGCCTCGGATAGACCACCACGAGGTTATGACGCGAGAAGTGACGTCCTAAAAACACTGGCAGACTCTCCTGATCTGAAGAATAGGATATCGAGCCTTTGCGGGCCCCGACCACTATCATGAGGTCATCCTCCTCGACTTCGGAAGAAAGAAGGATAAAGTCATCCCACGTATCCATGTTGCGGTAATCGTGGCGCACCTCAAACCCATCTTCCGTGATAATGTTACGTATGAATTCCGCGGTCTCGGGAAATGCGATAAAAATTAACCGTGCTGAAATCTGAGCACCAAGATTGGCAACCCGGGTAACCCATAATTTGAAGCCGGTCTCATATTCAGCTTTGGCGGGGACTGCCACGACTATACGCGTCACGGTATCCACGGGGATGAAGCATCGCGACATGAACACCATTTTATCGGTGGATTTCAACAATTGTTCGGTCATTGCTCCGAAAAAGGAATCGACGATATTGGCGCGGCGGTGAAATCCTATCACCATCTCTGTGGCGCGTTCTTCACGGCTTACGTTAGTAAGACCTGATACGACACTGAGGTCGAAACGTTCCACCGTCTTAATCTCCACATCCATCGCATCGGCCACACCGGCAGCTTTCCGGATCGCGTTACGCCCCATCTCAACCACTCTGGAATCGTCATTGCTTCTGACGAAAAGCACCGTAGCAGGATTGGTATTCTCGGGGGCCCGCATAAATAGAGCCAGGCGCATCAGCCCCTCGGAAGTCACGGGGTTGGCCACAGCCACTATCTGGCGGGCATATTCACCGGGCACAAGCTCCGCACGGCTCAAGTCTTCGGCTGTGATGCGCATTCTGATCTTCTTTGCAGCACGCTCGGTGGTGACAGTCGACACGATGCAGCATATCAGGATCATGACGACTGCGCCGTTCATGATGTCTTCTGTAAGGAGCCCGTAATTAAATCCGATCATTGTGGCCGCTATAGTGGCGGCTGCCTTGCCGGAAGAAAGTCCGAATATGAGATTACGGTCTGCTTTGTCAAAACCGAATAATAACGAAGAGACCCACGCCGCAAGCCATTTGGTGAAGAGCGCGACACCGGTCATGTTGAGTGCAACCCACGCCACATTCCATCCGCGAAATATTACGCTCACATTAATGAGCATTCCAACTCCGATCAGGAAGTATGGGATGAAGATTGCATTCCCCACGAATTTGATGTTTTTCATCAATGCCGAGCGGGTGGGAATCATCGGATTGAGCACCAACCCGGCGTAGAATGCCCCTAAGATGGCTTCCAGTCCGATTATCTTAGCCAGCAGTGAGGCTAAGAATACAAGCGCGAGAATGAAGATATATTGCGAGATCTGGTCTACATTGCGACTGAAAAAACGGCGTGTAAGCCAAGGAAAGGAATATCCGACTGCAATCATATAAATGGCCATGAAGACCAATAACCGGATCATGCCTCCGATCTCAAAACCGCCATGCACTTTTATGTTGACTACCTGAGCGAGCGTTAGAAGTGCCAGAAGCACAGCGACAATAGTGCCAAACACCGCTATTACGGCCGAGCGCACATTGGAGAGTCCGAATTTGCTGACCGTAGGATAGGAGATCAAGGTGTGCGACGCATACATCGATGCGATAAGCACACTCGTGGTCCAGCTGACCCCGAAAGCATAACGCGATCCGACAATTCCGGCAAACATCGGAAGGCCAAATGAGAGCAAACCGAATATTAATCCTTTGTTTCGCGATTTCCGGAGATGGAACATATCAATCTCCACCGCTGCCAGAAACATGATATAAAGAATGCCGACTTCACCGAAAATCTTGAAACTTGTGTCACGTTCCAAGATGTTGAATCCGTATGGCCCGATGACCATTCCTGCGATAATCATGCCTACTATCGGAGGAATCCTCAGAGGCCTAAACACTAATGGTCCTAACAGTATAACTGCCAGGACTATCAGGAAGATAGCTACCGGTTGTTCGATCGGAAATGAAATCAAAGGTCAAATATAGCTTTTGCGTTCAAGTCTGTTTGTTTCTCCACTTCCTCTTTGGGAATGCCGAGGGTTTCGGACACTTGCGCGAGTATCAGAGGTATGAAGGAACTGTCGTTGCGTTCTCCGCGATGCGGTGTAGGCGCAAGATACGGCGCGTCGGTCTCCAAGACTATCCGGTCAAGGCCGATGAGCGGCAAAGCCTCTCGTAATGGCTTGGCATTCTTGAAAGTAACCACACCGTTGATGCCGAACCACGGGTCGCAGACTTCCCTTATTCGCCTGACATCTTCCGGGCCGGAGGTGAAGCTGTGAAAAATAAGTTTCGGCAGCTTCCCTTTTATATTTTTCAGCACGTCCAGAGTCTCCTCCACCCCGTCGCGACAATGGATAATAACAGGCAGATCACACCTCTGAGCCCATTCAAGCTGGCGTGCGAAAGCCTCTTTCTGATCTGCCACATTACCGGCATCCCAATGAAGATCAATACCTATCTCTCCGATGGCGCTGAATCCCCCGTCGTCAAGCAAAGACTCCATTTCGTCCAGAGTCTTTCGCCAGCCTTCGCCCAACTCAGTGGGATGCAGACCTAAGGCAACACGCGTATTCTCCCGGAATTGCCGATGCAATTCCATCATGGCCTCATGCGACTCCAGCGAGACACCGGGAAATATCATCATCGTTACCCCCGCGGCGATAGCCTTGCGCACCGTCTCCGCCTCCTCGCCCGAGAAAGCGTCCATATAGAGGTGAGTATGAGTATCTATCATTTCTTACGGCCGGTAAGTTTTTCAAGCAGCTTGCGGAACGGTTCTTTATTTTCCTCGCTCATTTTAATTTTCTTAAGCGCGGTCAGAGCTTTCGAGCAGTAATGGGCAATCTCCTTCTTACACACATCGGAAATACCCATTTTCTCATAAAGTCTGGTTACGACCTTCACCTTCATGTCGCCGGCCGGGAGCTTGATGGCTTCACGAAGTGCATCACCGTCCGCACCCTCAACAGCCAAACCTGAAAGCATCAGGAATGACTTTTTATTATTGTTGATGTCTCCACCGATCGGTTTTCCGAATGTATTTGAATCGCCAAACACATCAAGCCAGTCATCCTGAATCTGGAATGCGATGCCAAGCATCATTCCGTAATCATACATGCGGGCGGCATCTTCATCTGATGCGCCTCCGATCATGGCTCCGATCATGGCCGATGCACCGAGAAGCGCACCGGTCTTATCCATAATCATCTTTACATACTCTTCACCAGTGACATCTTCACGCGATTCGAAGTCCATATCCAGACGCTGACCTTCGTAAACCTTGATGGCCATTGCGTTGAAGGCATCAAGCACTTTACGCAATTTTTCATCCGGCACTTCGGAAACCATCATTGTGGCCTGCGTAAGCATTGTGTCGCCAGATAGGATTGCTGTGTTCACATCCCACTTCGCATGAACTGATTCGCGACCTCTGCGAGTGTCGGAATTATCCATCACATCATCATGAAGCAACGTAAAATTATGAAAAATCTCCAGACCGATTGCTGCATTCATGGCCTCTTCCGCCTTTCCGCCGAATGCCTCGGCAGTCATAAGGGCAAGAGCCGGACGCAAACGTTTGCCACCTGCACCCAGAGCATAATCAATCGGGCCATAAAGGGTTTCAATATCACCTCCGGGATATTTTTTATCTCTTATAGTCTGCTCAGCTAAAGCTGAATATTCTGTAAATGATTTCATTATATTTAATATAGAATTTTTCAAATAGTCTAAGTCAAATTTTACTGAAAGCGCATTCCCGAATTTCTATTTTCCATATTTTTCGAAAATAGCTTTCGGAACATCCTGGCCGCTATCTACTTTGAGCACGGTGCGGAATCCGGTCAGAAACCGCTGATACAGATCTTCATCCGAGCCGCATGCCCGGCGGAACGCCTCAATTTCTGTATCCACTTCTTTAACTGTCATGTTACGGTCGCGGATAGCCTGTACATATTCAAGACCAAGTTGCAGACCGAGACCTTGCGGATCTTCTACACCTGCCAGCGCATACATCTTCATTTTATCGGGCAACGGTAGAGACGCTACAAATGTATCGTATTCAACACTAAAACGGTCGATATCATCACCGGAATATTTCTCATAAGCATAATTTGTGGCGACTGCGAGACTATCGATCTTAGCTCCATTCACCTTACCGAGAGAGGCGTTGCATATAAACCTTGCGACAGAATCCGGCGAGGCGGTCTTCATGACGTACGCAACCCGCGCCGTGTCGGGAAGCGAATTGAAATTTTCAGGAAATCCGGATTCTCCGCGATCTTTCGCTTTGCCACACCCGGTAATCGCTATTGATGCCATAGTCATAAATCCCAAGGCAAAAAACATCAAATTACGCATAATCAAAATATTACATCATGTATCTGCACAAATCGAAATAAGCCCGGATACATTATTTCACGCAAAATTAATAAAAAAACGTCAAAATATTATGTAAATTCCAATAAAAGCATTAACTTCGCACTGCAAAATAAAAAACTTATTTATCGCGATCCTTCGCGACAGGTAATTTTTGAAACAGGAAAGATGCTCGAGTGGCTGAAGAGGCAGACCTGGAAAGTCTGTAACGGCCGAAAGCCGTTCGCGGGTTCGAATCCCGCTCTTTCCGCTAAAGCCAACAAGAGAACTCACTGGATATCAGTGAGTTCTCTTTCATTTTAAAGGTCTCAAAATCAGGTTAGACCCCCAAAGTAGTCCCCCCTTTTCCAATAGCTATTTTTAACATTTTTATGAACTCAAGCCACCTAAATATGCTGCATTTTATCATCAGGGCCTTCTTTTTTTCAACCGAATTGCTGTGCGATTGAAATTATTGAATATTTAGCCACTAATGACCATCTTCCGGAAAAGTCGAAACAGGAAGCATCAAAGTTGCGGAATTTTAAAAATTCTAAAAACAAGTTAGTAATCTGCAAGGCTTTAGACCCGCAGACAGAACGCCCACGCCTATCGAAGAGCTAAGTCGGCCCGAAGAGGGTTGATAACGGCTCTTTCTTTTTGACCTAATGGACATTTTGAGTGATGAAATCTCTGCAATAAATTGATTTTTATATCTTTGCAAAGATTATCATTGATA
>JAIEAO010000113.1 GCA_029071345.1 Muribaculaceae bacterium
CATAAAAAGAAATTAATCTATACCATGGGAAAAGTTTTGATAGAGTGCGTGCCTAATTTCAGCGAGGGGCGCGACATGAAAGTTATTAAGGAGATTACAGACGCTATAGAATCGGTGGAGGGAGTGAAATTGCTTGACGTTGACCCCGGTCAGGCCACCAACCGCACGGTTGTTACTTTTGTCGGCGAACCCGATGCTGTTCTTGAAGGAGCATTCCGCGGAGTGAAACGTGCTGCGGAGCTGATTGATATGTCGAAGCATCATGGTGCGCATCCGCGTATGGGTGCTACAGATGTGCTTCCGCTGATTCCAGTTGAGGGTATCACACTCGAAGAATGTGCCGAACTTGCAAAGAAACTCGGCAAACGAATTGCCGACGAGCTAAATATCCCGATCTATTGCTATGAGGCCGCTGCCTCAACACCTGAACGTAAGAACTTGGCGGTTTGTCGTCGCGGCGAGTACGAGGCTTTGCCGGAAAGACTCGGCAGCGAAACGGAAGGTCCTGACTTCGGACCGAAAGAATTTGATGATTCCGTGGCAAAGACAGGTGCGACGGCTGTCGGAGCTCGCGATTTCCTTATCGCAGTTAACTTCAACCTTAACACCACATCTACACGCCGTGCCAATGCCATAGCATTCGATGTCAGGGAGAAAGGTCGTCCGAAGAGAGAGGGTGGCAAGCCCAACGGCAAACCGATGAAGGATGAGAACGGAAACACTATCATGCTTCCAGGTACACTTAAAGGAACAAAAGCTATCGGCTGGTTTATCGATGAGTATGGAATCGCTCAGGTCTCTATGAATATCACCGACATGGCTCAGACTCCGCTTCATGTGGCATTCGACGAGGTTTGCCGGGCTGCGCAGGAGCGTGGCATCCGGGTTACAGGTACTGAAATCGTAGGACTTATCCCCAAACGCGCCCTTATCGCCGCCGGTCGTCATTTCCTCCATAAGCAGCAACGATCCACAGGTCTTCCCGATGATGAGATCATCAGAATCGCTGTGAAATCAATGGGGCTTGACGAGCTCGCTCCTTTCAAACCGGAGGAGAAAGTGATTGAATATATGGTAGCCGACAAGAAAGGTGGTAAGCTCACCGAACTTACCGGTAGACAGTTTGCCGAACTTACAGCTTCCGAAGCACCTGCACCCGGTGGAGGTTCGATTTCTGCATATATGGGTGCTTTGGCCTCTGCACTCGGAACTATGGTGGCAAACCTTTCCGCTCATAAAGCCGGATGGGATGAGCGCTGGAAAGAGTTCTCCGATCAGGCGGATCAGGGTCAGGCATTGACAGAGAAACTTCTTGAACTTGTAGAC
>JAIEAO010000114.1 GCA_029071345.1 Muribaculaceae bacterium
TCTGGGGGGCGTGAGGTCGCAAGTTCGAATCTTGTCACCCCGACTGATAAGAATGAAGCCAACGATTCAGTTCGCTGGCTTTATTTTTTTTACAGGTGTGTGATTGCTATGTGCCAAAATTTTTTCTATTTTTGTGTATTAGGCCTAAATTTTTATAGCGTTATTATTAATCTTATTTATTTTTCATGAGACTGTCTGCTGTATTCTCTTTGATTTTTCTTTCTGTGCCCGCTATGGCGCAGAATGTGAGTTGGGTCACTTCTTCGGATGGCGATTTCTGGAAGAAGGAGAAATCTTTGAAGCTGACTTCAAAGGCTGCGCATACTCCGGTGCTGACTGTCGCACCCGATGCTTCGGGACATCATCTGAAACATTGGGGCACCACTTTCAACGAACTCGACTGGGATGCTTTCGCAGTGCTTTCAAGAGATGAGCAGGATCAGTTGATGTTCAATCTCTTCTCTCCCGATGGCGATCTGCGTTTCACACGCGGGCGCATCGGTATGAACTGTAACGATTACGGCCGCAGCTGGTTCAGCTGCGATGAGGTGGCGGGCGATTTCGAGTTGAGGCATTTCAATATCGACCGCGATAAGACGAGTATCATCCCCTTGATCCGCGCGGCGCAGAAATATAACCCGGGCCTGACGTTCTGGACCTCTCCTTGGTCACCTCCAAGCTGGATGAAGATTAACGGTGATTACCCGGTTGTGAGCAGCAGGTACAATAACGCCGATCCGCGCAAGGATTATTTGCTTTTCGGATCAGTGCAGGATATTGACGAGGATGAGATGAAATTTTTGGGTGAAAGGGCCGGTAAATTTCCCCGTCGTCTTGCCACGCAGGATTATTTCATTCAGGATCCTCGCTATCTGCAGGCTTATGCCGATTATTTCTGCAAGTTTGTAGATGCCTATGGCGAACAGGGTGTGCCTATCGATATGGTGATCTACCAGAACGAGCCTTACAGCTACACCCCCTATCCCGGCTGCGCATGGACTGCGGAGGGCACCGTGCGTTTCAACCGCGATTACCTTGCGCCGACGCTGAAGAAAAAGAATCCCGGCGTGAAGCTATATCTCGGCACATTCAACACCAACCGTCAGGACCATGTGGAGCGCATACTTTCTGATTCGCTGCTTAGAGACAATATCGAGGGTATAGCTTTCCAGTGGGAAGGGCGCGAAATACTCCCTGCTATCCGTGCGCAGTATCCTGAATATAGCTACATCTGCTCGGAAAGCGAGTGCGGTAACGGTAACATGGACTGGAAAGCGGGCGAGCACACTTTCTTTCTGATCGGCGACAACATCGGCAAGGGGTGCGACGAATGGTATAACTGGAATTTCCTCCTTCCCAAGCGCGGACGCAGCCAGTGGGGCTGGGAGCAGAACGCGCTCGTAGAGCTTGATCCGCAGACACGCACCGTGCGCTACACTCCCGAGTATTATGCCGTCAAACACTTCACTAACCTTATCGGTCAGGGAGCGGAAATTTTAGGTTATGATTACAATGGCGAGAACCGCACCTCGGTGTTGGTGGCAAAGAATCCCGACGGCAAATATGTTGCTGTCGCCGGTAACTTTTCCGACACTCCCCGGCCTGTCACGGTTGAGATTGCCGGAAAATATCTCAATGTTACGCTGCCCTCTCATTCATTCAATACTTTCACTACTGCCCGATGACCGGACATGACCCGTAAATCGGGTATAAGATAATAGAGCCTGCCTGACGATGGAAAAGTCAGGCAGGCTCATTGTTTAATATGGATGTGTTCGGGATCATTCGTAGCGGATGCGGGAGCGGCGGAGCACTTTCCATGCGCCTCCCTCGAAGACGGCTGTGCCGGCGTTTTCGGTAATGATGTGCTCGGCATCGGCGGTGTCTTCAATGTCGATGGCTGTGCAACCCCCTCCGAGGTATTCCACCGGATGGTCGAGCACGAGGTTGGCAACTTCGGGGCGATCTACGACGCGGAATGTGCCTACGAGGCCGTCGCGTGTTTCGAGGCTATATATGGAATGTCCGGGGTTGAACTGGCGGTCGGCGCGCACGAAGAGTCCGCGGTTATTTACGCGGCCGAGATAGAACTCCGAGGCGCGTTTGGGTTGTGAGGCCTGTTGGCGGCGTGCGGGTTCGGCCTGAATGTCTTGTCGGCGGGGCTCCTGAGCGGGCGCGGCCTCACGGGCCGCTGATGGTGTGGCGCGGTGTGCCGACTGGAGCACTGCCAACTGCTCTTTGAGCACCTTGATTTCATTGCGCAGACTCTGATTCTGCTTTTTCTCATCTTCAAACGCGGCGCGATATTGCTCCATTGTCTCTTTGGCCGCGCTGTATTTCTCCTGAAGTTTGTCGAGCTCTTTCGGATCTGCCCCCATGTGTTCCAGAGGTTCGGCCTGTTTTTTCATCATGTTGGCCGCGAAAACCACGAGCCAGATCACAACGCCGATGAGAATGATGAGGATGATGACGTAGATCCAGGTGCTGGTGTTCTGATGTGTGCGGCGGCGTTGCTGTTCATCTTGGGCGATCGCGTTCTGGTCGGCAAGAATCTCCTCCTGTTTCTCCAGTATCTCCTCCTCTTTCTGCTGCGGTGTCGCGGCCTCGGCTGCCTCGGCTGTCGGTGCGGGTTGTGTTTCTTCGGCTTTTGGAGTGACTTCCGCCGGCTCCTCTTTCACTGGTTCGGGCTTTGATGCTGACGGAGCGGCGATATTCATTGCGCTTATGCGCGATTTCACGCGGTTGCGCCCCACTTTTCCTTTGGCTGAAAGGTTGGGGGATGCGAAAAATGTAACGCTCCAGAACTCCACCAGACGTGCTTTGTCCCACGAAGCGTAGTCTGCGGGAATCTTCACCGACTTGAAAGCCTCAAGGTTCTCTTTCTCTTTAGCTTTGAGTTTGCTTTCAAGTTGCGACATGGTTGTGGCCTTTACGTCGTCGAGATAGCCGGAGCCGTCGTTGGCGTAACGAAGATATGTCTGGGCGGCAATGGTCTTTGCCTCTTCCATCTCTTTGTCGGTAACGGCCATCGCAGGGATGGCGAAGATGGCCAGAAAAAACAGTGCTAAATACTTCATATAATGCTTCATATAATGTTTAATGTGGAATGCTTAATGT
>JAIEAO010000115.1 GCA_029071345.1 Muribaculaceae bacterium
TATCAATGATAATCTTTGCAAAGATATAAAAATCAATTTATTGCAGAGATTTCATCACTCAAAATGTCCATTAGGCCTGCGTCCCTACTTATAGCATCCGTATTATCCTATTACATCAGAGAGCGGCTTCAGAGCCTGAGATATCGGCTACAGAGTCTTCGTCGACATCGGGCACCAGCGGAGTGATCTCCACCTCCACCGTGTCGCCGGTAGGCTCCATATTCTTCATCGTGCGTCCTTTGCATGAGCAGAGCGATGTGGCAGTCACAAACAATGCCGCTACGATAATGGAAATCTTTTTAGTCTTCATCAATCTAAGTAATTGTATATCACTTATTACTTATTACTACTCTCCCACCTTGATGAGTTCAACCTCGAAAATAAGATCGGCATAGGGAGGAATGTCGCGACCGGCGCCACGCGCTCCGTAAGCAAGATCAGTAGGAATATAGAACACATATTTCGCGCCCTCTTTCATGAGCTGCAGACCCTCGGTCCAACCCTTGATCACGCCGTTGAGCGGGAAAGTGGCAGGCTCGCCGCGCATCACTGAGCTGTCGAACACAGCGCCGTCAAGGAGCTTGCCGGTGTAGTGTACGGTCACGTTGTCGTTAGCTGTCGGGGTTGCGCCCGTGCCCTCCTGAACGATCATATACTTCAGGCCGGAAAGAGTCACGGCATAAGTGGAATCAGTGGCTACTTCAGACTTGAACTCAGGATTACGGAAACGCTCTGCGACTGAATCGGTAACCACCTCGGCCACTACCTCCTCAGCAGCTGCGGTCTCTGCGTCAGCAGTTTTCTCCTTACTCGAGCAAGCAGCGAATATACCTGTAGCACCAAGTATCAGCGCGAAATAAAGAATTTTTTTCATTATGATGTTAAAGTTAAGAGGGTATATTATAAAAAACCAATTATCAATCAGTAGGGACGTGATACATCACGTCCGTAAAATCAAAATTTTGGATCGAAAATCGTTGTGGACGCGATATATCGCGTCCCTACATCTTTTATTAAATCACCCTATATTAAAATTTTCTCAAAGATAATAAAAATCAAGGGAAATGCAAAATTATTCCGCATCTCCCTTGAAATTATTTTAACATTTTCTCTTAAGTTCTAAAACCTAATGCCTAAAACCTAAGACCTTATTTCTTGTTGACTTTGATGAGCTCGACCTCGAAGATGAGTGTTGAATGAGGCGGGATCACGTTGGGAACTCCCTGTGCACCGTAAGCGAGGTCTGAAGGGATGAAGAATGTGTATTTCGCACCCTCTTTCATGAGCTGCACACCCTCGGTCCAGCCGGGGATAACGCGGTTCAAGGGGAATGTAGCGGGTTCGCCACGGTTGACAGAACTGTCAAACACTGTGCCGTTGAGAAGTTTGCCGGTGTAATGCACGGTCACTTCGTCTTCGGCTGTAGGCTGAGCGCCTTCTCCCTCTTTCTCAACAATGTACTGCAGACCGCTTGCTGTGGTCTTTACGTTTTCTTTCTTGCCGTTCTCCTCAAGATATTTCTCACCTTCGGCGCGGGCGGCAGCCTCAGCCTTCTTGGCGAGATCCTCAAGATAATCGTTGATGAGTTTCTGAGCCTCTTCGACAGAGATTTCGGGTTCGCCGCCGTCGAAAGCTACCTTAACACCATCTTTGAATGACTCGGAGTTAACTTCCTTAACTCCCATGGCCTGCAACTGTTTACCCATTGCAAGACCCCATGCATAACTTAATTTGTCCATGTCTTGATTTATATTTTTAGTAATTTCTATTTTTTTCAGTAGCGCCGACACTTCGTGGCGGCGAACTTTTCGCTGTCACGGAGTGACAGCGTTACTTTTTACTTCTCACCTCTCACTAATAATCTAACAAATTCCGCGCCAATTATATTTTTAAATTTCGCGAATATTTCTTAATTTTGAAAATTGCAACAAATATAATATAAAATCATCTTTTATTAATGAAAAAGCATATCCTTCTCGGCGCGGCAGTCCTCATGGGTCTCACAGCCAACGCCACCCATTTCGAAGCTCCCTCTTCCGCAGAACCTGTAAATCCGGATTCCACCGGTTTCAAGTTTACTGACGTTAAGATACTCCCAACCACTCCTGTGAAAGACCAGAACAAGTCGGGCACTTGCTGGGCGTTTTCCGGCATCTCCACTTTGGAAGACGACCTTCTGCGTCGTGGCAAAGGGGAACTTGACCTGTCGGAGATGTTTGTGGTGCGCAACGCCTATATCGACAAGGCCAAGAAATATATCCGCACCAACGGTCAGATCAATTTCGCTCAGGGTGGATCGTTCTACGATGTGCTGGAGATGACACGCCGTTACGGCGCAATGCCCGAAGAGGCTTACAATGGCCTCAACTATGGCGAGAAGAAACATTCGCATTATGAAATGGCCGCCGCGCTCAAGGCTTATCTTGATGCCGTGATGGCCAACGGCCAGCGCACCAATAAGCTCACCACCGCATGGCTTCCGGGATTCGTAGGTATCCTTGACGCTTACCTCGGCAAACTTCCCGAGACTTTCACTTATAAGGGAAAGACCTATACCCCGCAGTCGTTCGCCAAAGAGATGGGTGTGGAGCCTGAGAATTTCGAAATCTTCACCAGCTATACGCATCATCCTTTCTACGAGAATTTCGCTCTCGAGATTCCTGACAACTGGCTCTGGAGCGAGTGTATGAACGTACCGATGGAAGATATGCTTGCCATTACTGACAACGCGCTCGACAAAGGTTACACTGTGTTCTGGGCAGCTGACGTATCTGAGGGTGGCTTCAAGTGGGCGAACGGTTATGCCGTCAACCCCGAGGAGAAAACAGAGAAGGATATGAGCGACGCCGAGGTGGCACGCTGGACCAAACTCTCCGACAAGGACCGCGAGAAAGAGAAATTCGAGATCAAAGGTCCAGTGAAGGAGAAGAACGTGACTCAGGAGATGCGTCAGAATTCTTTCGACAACTATGAGACCACCGATGATCACGGCATGGTGATCGTGGGTTACGCTACAGATCAGGAGGGTAACAAATATTACAAGGTAAAGAATTCCTGGGATACAAACCAGCTTTATGACGGCTACTTCTATGTTTCAGTGCCTTACTTCCTTGAGAAGACCCTGAACATCGGCGTGCGCAAAGAAGCCGTGCCTTCAGCCATCGCAAAAAAGCTAAAGAAATAATTCGGGTTGTAGGGTCGCGGCATGCCGCGACCGCCTCAAATACCCGGAGACAAACAGTGAAGCTTAGATTATTTTGGGGTTTGTCGTAGGTGTAGTGTCTATAACTCCTAATTCCTAACTCCTAACTCCTAATTTGAAAAATGCAGGTCAGAGCTAAAAAGAATTTAGGGCAGCATTTCCTTAAAGACGAAGGGATTGCGCGTAAAATATCCGAAACAGTCTCGCTCTCCTCGCTCCCCGCCGGAGCGAAAGAGTGGGGAGAGATTTCGGTGCTTGAGATCGGCCCCGGAATGGGTGTGCTCACCAAATATCTGATGGATAACGGTCGCGGCCTGACAGCCGTCGAGCTTGACACGGAGAGCGTGGATTATCTTCACCGCGTCTATCCCGATCTGAAGGTAGTGGAAGGTGATTTCCTCAAGATGAATCTCGAAGAGATCTATCAAGGCCCGTTCGCCCTGATAGGCAATTATCCTTACAACATCTCATCGCAGATCTTCTTCAAGGTGCTCGACTACAAGGAGCAGATTCCCGTTGTGGCCGGTATGCTGCAGAAGGAGGTGGCGGAAAGGATATGCGCCGGCCCCGGTTCGAAGGTCTACGGCATCCTGTCGGTGCTGCTTCAGGCATGGTATGATTGCGAATATCTCTTCAACGTGCCCCCGGGAGTGTTCGCCCCGCCGCCTAAGGTGATGAGCGGTGTGCTGCGTCTCACGCGCAACAAGCGCGAATCGCTCGGCGTGGATGAGAAATTCTTCAAGACCGTGGTCAAGACAGCATTCGGTCAGCGACGCAAGACCCTGCGCAATTCCCTCGCCCCGCTGATAGCGCAAAGCGGCACACAGCCCGACCCCGAACTTCTTGCCCTCCGCCCCGAACGCCTCTCCGTAGAGCAATTCATCGACCTCGCGAAAGTCTTATCGGATAATCTCTCATAAAATTTATAAGTCTTATAAGATTTATAACATCACTTATCTAAAACCTAACGCCTAAAACCTAATAAACTATTTGCATAACTCAAATAAAAATATTAGCTTTGCAGTATTATTATTTTGCAAAGCTAATATTTTTTTTATTTATGAAAGATTCTGCCATCACATCTGCCTCCGAAGATTCAATGAAGCACCGCCTCCTTCAGCTCCTCAAGGTAAAACACATCACTCAGACCGAGTTCGCGCGCCGCTTAGGGGTGACTCCCACCTATATCGGCGCGATGCGAAAAGGGATGCCCAATGAGCGTCTGAAGGTGGTATATGAAATGTTCCCCGACCTCAACCGCGACTGGCTGCTCTACGGCGAAGGGGAGATGCTGATTCCGCAAGAGGAGGATGCTCCCGATCTCAGCAAAGGGTATGTGGTGCCGATGCTCCCCGTGGAAGCCTACGCAGGCAACCTGCAGCTCTGGAGCCGCGGCGTGCAGCTGCGCGACTGCGAGAAGGTGGTGTCGCCGGTGCCGGGTGTAGATTTCGGCATACGGGTTACCGGCAACAGCATGGAGCCGGAGTTTCAGAACGGTTCGGTGCTCTTCATTAAGCGCATCAACGAGAAAGCTTTCATCCCCTGGGGAAATCCAATGGTGATCGATACAGAGAACGGCGTCGTGGTCAAGGTAGTCTACCCTCCACGTACACACGAAACGCGCCCCGGATGCTCATACGAATACATCGAGGCGCGCAGTTATAATCCTGATTATCCACCCTTCAACATCCCCACCGAAAGTATCTACGGCCTCTACCGCATCATCACCGGCATCCGACAATATTCCACCCTTTAGAATGAGATTTCGAGGCCGCCCATTATGGTTGTGCCGGGCATGGGACAGCCGTAGAGTATTTCGTAGTGCTTGTTGAGCAGGTTGTCAAGTTTTACGAAGGGACGGATATTGCATTTTGCGTGGTAATTATAGGCCACGCGAAGATTGAGCAGTGAATAGCTCTGCGTCTTGCCGTCGGGCGCGCCAGTCTGTAGCCCCCAGATGGTGTTGGATTCCAAAGTGAATTCAAAATTGCAGGGTGAATAGTTCACTTCGGCGTTCAGCTTATTCTTCGGCGCTCCGAGAAGTGTGCGGTTTGAGGTGTGCAGATAGCTGTAGTTGGCGCTTGCCGTCCACTGCGGATTGATGTGGTATGCGAAATCCACCTCGAAACCTTTATTGATGAACGATCCGGAGTTCATGTTTTTCATGCGTCCGTCGACCATCGTAGTCTGAATAGCGTTCTTACCGTCGATGAAATAGAGCGAGATTCCGAAGTTGAGTTTATTATGGAGCAGCCACTGGCGGAACTCCACATCGTAGTTCCACATATACTCAGGCTTAAGATCAGGATTGGCAACCTGATAGAAATAGAGCTCGCGGATGTTTGGTGCGCGGAAACCTTTGCTGAATGAAAATTTCAGCGATCCTCCACGGTAAGGCTTGAGTATAAATCCGGCCTGAGGCACCCACTCGTTGCCATATTGCGAGCTGTGCTGCAAGCGCACGCCGGCGTTAAGCGAGAGAAGGTCATCCCAAAGACCCTGCTGCATCATCAGGTAGCCCGCAATTTCGTTTTCAGAGTCCTTGAAATCCGAGGTACGCAACGCGATATCCTCCTTGTCGGTGTTCCATTTGTGACCGCCCCAATGAACGAAATCCACACCGGCCGAAAGGTCATTGCCCTCCCAGAAATTCATGGTCTGGTATAGCGTGAAGCCCATGTTGTAGTCGGTGGAATTGAAGATATAATCGGTGGGATTCGCACCGGGAGCATAACCGTCGTCGACCCAATGGCGACCCCAGTTGATATACGCCTGCGCACCTCCGCGCGATTTCCCGTAATTATCTTTTGCGTAGATTGACGCCGTGCCACGGTAAATCTTGGTCCACATGCTAAGCAACGGGGCCTGGGTGGTACCGGGATTGTTGGCCATCGTCTGATTCATGGTGACGGTAGCCCCGACTTCCCACTCTCTCGAATGGTTATATTGCAACTGCATCAGCTCGTTGGCATTCCAGAACTCGCTGCGTTCGCGCGAGCCGTTGGAGCGGTCTACAGACCCGGCCAGATAGGTAGCGAATTTCCCTTTACGCAATCCGGCGTTAAGCCCGAACCTCTGCGTGGTGAACGAACCGAATTCTGCCCGCGCACGCCCGGACACACCGTCGTGCTGCTGATGCTTCGTGATGATATTCACTGATCCTCCCATCGCGTTTGAGCCATAAAGAAGCGAGCTCGGACCTTTCACCACCTCTACGCGCTCCACACCGTTGGAAACGTAGGCATCGGGGAGCGCATGACCGAAAACACTTGCCCACTGAGGCTGACCATCGATCATAAAAAGTACCTTGTTGCCCCCTCCGACACCGCGGATATTGACCGTGCCGGCGGCTCCGCCCGATATGCCGTAGCCCGCGAAACCGCGCTCGGTCACGAACATACCCGGCACCTTGTTGACAAGGACAGGCAACAGCGAACTCTCGGCTGATTTCTCGATTTCGGCTGAGGTGATCACATTGGTGTTGAGCGGAAGGAGCGTCACATTCACCTTCGCAGGCGCTTCGGCCACAACAGTCGGCAGATTTACCGTATCGTTAACAACGGGCGCGGCGACCCCCATTCCGGCAATAGAGGCTATGCCGGCCACAGTCGCAAATATCTTCTTGTCAATCATAAGAAAACTCTAAATTTCAGGTATAAACACATCTTGAATCCGGAATCGTCTAAACTTGAATCTGTAATGACACAGACCTGAATTCGGCATCAATTCCACTTATTTATTTATAATAATTCTAAATAACACCACAAAAATAATAAAAATTTCTTAATTATAATCATTCCAAATAAAGTTTTTGATGGTGACAAGTGATAAGTGAGAGGTGAGAAGTGAGAAGTAGGGTCGCGGCATGCCGCGACCGTGACAAGCACCCGGAGACAAACAGTGTATGCAGATCCTGATTACATTAAACTTATCGGGGTGTCAGAGCGTTATTAATACGAAGTATAAGATGAAGTCGCGGAGCGACGAGATTGTTGTAAACCCCACATGATGGAGCGGAGCGACTGAGTGTGGGGTGTTGAGAATTCTCAATGACGGAGTGCCGGAGGTACGATGTTGTGAATACGCGGACGCGATATATCGCGTCCCTACTATACTGAAAACACAAAATTAAAAAATTTGATATTATGAAATCACTTGAAAGAATTATAATGGAACCTATGCCTACGCTGGCGGTGTTCGTTCATGCCGGCGAGCAGGATGAGGCGGAAGTAAATCAACTGCTCGATGAACTTCGGGCTAAATATGGCGACCGCGCACATATCGAGCGTGCGGATGCCTCTCGCAGCGGCGAGATGAAAGTAAGCTATAAGCTCAAAGAGTATCCGACATGGATCCTCTATAAGCAAGGCGAGGAACTGATGCGCGAGAGCGGTCGCAAGACATTTGCCGAACTTGAGGATATGCTGATACGCGCGCTCTGATTTAGCTCGGATTATAAATATTGAAAACGTTTAAGGCTCTGCGGACTCCGCAGGGTCTTTTTTGTGTTTTTATCAAGTTTTCAGTTTTCAGTTTTCGGAGTGGGCTGATATCTGATATCTGATATCTAATATCTAATATCTGAAAACTAATTACTATATTTGCAGGTTATGAAAGATATTGAAAGCCGGAGAGACGAAAGGCTCCGCAACCGAAAGACTGAAAATATAGTCTATGCAGGGCTGTGGATATTGGGCATAGGTTTTTTTCTACTCAATGCTGCCCGCGGGCGAGCGGAGATGTCGAAGCCTCTGCTTGATTTGCCGATGCTGATGAGGATGTTGCGGTCGGTGCTGCCGTTCATAGTGCTGTTTCTGATCAACAATTATATCCTGATTCCCCGCCTTCTTCTGCGCAACCGTATCTGGCAGTATTTCGCCACAGTCGGTCTGCTGGTGCTGTGTCTGTGGACCTATCAGTACGTCTCTTTCATGAGCTTTCATCAGTTCGCACCTCGCCCTGATTTGCCCCGTCCGCCTCATCACCATTCCCTCCTTCCACTCCCATTGGTGCTCGATTTTACTTACGCGTTCGTGGTGGTGGGTGCAAACATCGCTGTGGCCCTTCTCTTTCAACGCATCGACGACACGCTTGAACGTGAATCTCTAACCAAAGCGAACGCTGAGACCGAGCTTGCCTACCTCAAGGCGCAGATCAATCCTCATTTCTACATGAACATGCTCAACAATATCCACGGCATGATCGAGATTGACCCTGAGAAAGCGCAGGCAATGGTAATCGATATGTCGCAACTTATGCGCTATATGCTCTACGACAGTTCGCGCACACGCATCCCCCTTGCCAACGAGATCGACTTTATCAAGAACTATCTCCGCATCATGCGCCGCCGTTTTCCGGCTGACCGTGTGAGCATCGAGGGGTCGTTCCCCGACGATAAGGATATAGCCGGGATAGATGTGCCGCCGCTGCTGACGCTTGTGTTCATGGAGAATGCTTTCAAGCATGGCATAAGTTTCCGGAATCCGTCGTTTGTCAAGGTCTCGATGAAAATTGAGGGCGATCGCCTTATCTTCCGCTGCACCAACAGTCGCCGAAGTGATAATGAGGAAACGAAAGGCACCGGTATCGGCCTGCCCAACATCCGACAACGGCTCGCTCTACTTTATGGGTCGAAAATGTCGCTCGATATAACCGAGACTGAAACAGAATATGATGTAAAATTATCCACACAGATATGAAAATACGTACCTTGATTGTCGATGACGAACCGATGGCTCTTGAGAAACTCCGCAGCTATGTGGAGAAGATTCCCTTTCTTGAGTTGGCCGGCACCTGCATCAACGGATTTGAGGCGTTGGAATCTTTGGCGGCTGATAAAACCGACCTTATAATCACCGACATCAATATGCCGGACCTCAACGGAATGGAACTGATGAAGTCGCTGCACAACCCTCCGCTCGTAATCTTCACCACCGCCTACGACAACTACGCCGTAGACAGCTATCGTCTTTCGGCTGTGGATTATCTTCTGAAACCCTATACATTCGCTGATTTTCAACGAGCCGTCAACAAAGCCCGCGAGATCTTCAACGCGCGCCATGCGGAAACGGTCTCACCACCAGCTGTGCCCGACCACATCTTCATCAAGGTCGACTACCGCTACATCCGTGTGCGCCTCGCCGACATAAGCTATATCAAGGGTTATGGCGAATACCTCCAGATTTATCTAAAGGATAAGATTACCCCCTTGCTCACTCTCAGTTCCTTTGCCTCGATCAAAGAAAAACTGTCGCCATCATTTCTGCAGGTTCACCGCTCCTTCATCGTCAACATGGACAACGCCGACATGATCGAGCGCAACCGCATCATCATAGGTGAAGACACCTTCATCCCCGTGGGTGACAGTTACAAAGCCCCCTTCCAACAATACCTCTCCACCCACTCCCCCGGCAAGTAATTCTACTTAGTATCTTTATAAAAGATACCTACTTATTTATAAG
>JAIEAO010000116.1 GCA_029071345.1 Muribaculaceae bacterium
TTCGAGGGTATGTATCGCAAGGATGAGTTGGAAGTGCCTATAAATGCTTTGCGAGAGTGCTGTGCCAACGCATTGGCGCACATGGATTGGAGAAAGACAGCATCGGTTGGCGTTGCTATATATGATGACCGAATTGAGATTGAAAACGCCGGAATGCTCCCGGAGGATATACCGGCGAAACAACTTATATACGGCTCTCATATTCTTGACTCCCATACATCCGAACCTCCAAACGAGACAATAGCCCGTGTGATGTATTACAGTGGCGTTATCGAGCATTGGGGCAGAGGCTTGTCGATGATATTTGAGGAGTGCGAACGGGCGGGTCTGCCTCAGCCTACTGTTTCAGATGAGAGAGGTGTAGTAAAGGTAACATTTATGCGTCCGAATTTATCGGGTCATAAGAATGGCACGATAAATGATACGATAAATGATACGATAAATGATACGATAAATGATACGATAAATGATCCTGAAAAATTGGTATATAAGCGCATAAGTGCTTCACCAGGTATCAGTGCAGTTAATTTGTCTAATGAATTAGGCAAAAGTATAATAACCATAAAAAGAGCCTTGAAAGTCTTAATTGATCAAAATAAAATTGAATATCGAGGCTCTAAAAAGACCGGAGGGTATTATATCCTGTGATATAGCTGAATTCGGAATAAGAAACTAAAAATCACCCTAAAAGCTTATCCAACTTTTAGGGTGATCTTTTACTTTTTATCCGAGCGTTATTTGGCGGAGTAGAGGAAGCGTTTGATGGAGCGTTTGGGGGTCTTTTCAAACTCGTTGGGCATGAGGATTATCTTGGATAATCGCTCGTAGGGCGCAACGAGTTTGTTAAGCTCTTCGCGCACGTTCTCCATCGTGGCGTCCATGTTGCTGACGGGTACGTCCAAGCGGTCGAGGGCGTCGAAGTCAGGGTAAACGAGTCCGACGAGCTTGCCGTCCTGCTCTATCACAAGACTTTCGGCCACGAAGGGCATATTGTTCAGCTTGGCCTCGATCTCTTCGGGATAGATGTTCTGGCCCGAAGCGGAGAGTATCATAGTCTTTGAGCGGCCGCGGAGGAAGAGTGTGCCATCGGCGGAGCGCGTTCCCATGTCGCCGGTATGCAGCCACCCCTCATCATCGAGCACCTGCTTCGTAGCCTCGGGATTCTTATAATAACCGCGCATCACGTTGGTGCCTCTAACGCAGATCTCGCCGGGGATGTTCTCGGGATCGGGTGAATCAATCTTCGATTCCATCGTGGGGAGCGTACGCCCCGAACTGCCGGGGATAAATTCTTTCCACGGAGTGTAGGAGATCAGCGGTCCGCACTCGGTCATGCCGTAGCCCACGGTGAAGGGGAATTTGATCTTGTGCAGGAATTCCTCAACCTCATGGTTGAGCGGTGCACCGCCTACGATCACCTCCTCGAATTCACCGCCGAAGGCGTCAACGAGTTTCTTGCGTATCTTAGAATAGATGAAGCTGTCGAGCAGAGGGACGGCCAACGTCCAGCGCATGGTGCCCTTGGAAATCATCGGCAGAATCTGATTCTTGTAGATCTTTTCGAGAATCAGCGGTACGCAGATCACGAGGTTTGGCTTCACCTCCGACAACGCTTTCAGGAGGATTCGCGGCGATGGAGTCTTACCGAGCAGAGTGACGTGCGAACCGACGGCAAGCGGCGTAAGCATATCGAACGCACATCCGTAGGCATGGGCCAACGGCAGGAACGCCAATGCTCGCGAACTTCTGAAGTGAAGCACTGTCTCGCGACCGAAGCATACGTTGCCCGCGAGGTTTTCGCCTGTAAGCATCACACCCTTTGAGAAACCTGTGGTGCCCGAGGTATAGTTGATTTCCACCACCTCCGAGTTCGCTCTGTCGGCATAATGGATATCGGCAGCACGATATCCCTCGGGATAACATCGGCGGAAGCGACGGCGCAGCAGTCGGAGGTTGCGGGCCATCTCCTCCCCCTCCTTCTCGTGCATGAGCGCCCAGTCTTCCACGGTGAGCACGCCCTTAACCTTAAGTAGCTTTTCAGGCTCGATATGCTCCCAGATATTTTTGGAGACAAAGAAAAGTTCTGCACCCGAATGGTTCACGATATGGATAATATCCACCGGGTTGAACTCCGACAGAATGGGCACGATTACCGCTCCGTAGGTAATAGTAGCCATATAGACGAGCACCCATTCCGGCGAATCCTTGCCACAGAGAGCAATCTTCGAGCCCTGACGAATTCCTGCCGACTTATAGAAGAGGTGGATCATAGCGATCGCGGTGGCGACATCACCGTAAGTCATGGTTTTGCCGGTCACATAATTTGTGAGCGCAGGGAGATCCCAGTTCTCGATAAAGCTCTTCTCATAAATCTTTATAAAATTGTCAATCTTTATCTCTTCTTTCATAGTTTTAATAATTAGGAGTTAGTAGTTAGGAGTTAAGGACACCTACCTCCGACAAACCGGCTTCGCATCAATCGTTTGTCTCCGGGTGAGGTATTCACCTGTGGACGCGATATATCGCGTCCCTACCTTATACTTTATACTTTATACTTTATACTTTGCGCGAAGCGCATTATACTTGCATTTGCGCAAGCGCAAATGCTTATCCCTGCAGGGCGATTTCGTAGATCTCGCGGCAATCGTTCATTGTCAGCGGAACGTACGCGCCGAGCACATCTCCCATGTTGCGGTGAAGCGATTCCACCATCTTGTCGATATCGGGTTTCTGCCCTACGAGAATCTGAAGATTGGTGGTCAGCCCCATGTCGTGATAAAACTCCTTGAGCGTGGTAATACCCTCCTCGATGATCTCCTCAGTCGATTTACCGGCGGGATCCACCGACATCACATTGATGGCGAAACGCCAGAGTGTGTCAGGATTGCGTTTTGCGCAGAACGCCATCCACGCCGGGATAATCACGGCCAGTCCGGCTCCGTGTGCCACATTATAGAACGCCGAAATCTCGTGCTCCATGCGGTGAGAAGCCCAATCCTCCACCTTGCCAACGCCGCAGAGGCCATTATGCGCAAGCGTACCTGCCCACATCACGTCTGCACGCGCCTCATAGTTGTTACTGTCTATGCGCAGCGTCACAGCCTGATCCATAATGTCGCGCAGAATAGCCTCGGAATAAGCATCCACAAGCTGCGTGCCGGGGGTATTGGAGAAATAACGCTCGAAGATGTGCGCCATCATGTCAACAATGCCGCAAGCGGTCTGGAACCAGGGCAACGAATAAGTAAGCTCCGGGTTCATGATAGCAAACTTCGGGCGCAAGAATGCCGGGTATCTTACAGAAATCTTCTGATGTGTCTTCTCGTTGGTGATGACGGAGTTGCCGCTACCCTCGCTTCCTGCTGCCGGGATGGTGAGCACTACGCCAACGGGCAAAGCACCTTTCGGAACGGAATGTCCGTTATAGAAATTCCAGAAATCCTCGTCGGCAACCACTCCCAACGCGATACCTTTAGCGGCATCGATCGGTGAACCGCCACCTATGGCCAAGATGAAATCCACGTTCTCAGCGCGAGCCTTGTCGATTCCGGCATAAACGCTGTCGGCCGTAGGATTCGGGGCGATACCGCCGAATTCGCAAAATTCGATACCCTCAGCCGAGATTGAATCCTCCACCTCTTTCAGCAATCCGTTTTCGCGGATGCGCTCGCTGCCGTATACGATCATCACCTTCTTGGCGCCATACTTTTTCAACGCCTCGCCGGCCTGCTTCTGGGTTTCTTTACCGAATATAAACTCCGTAGGAGAGCAAAACACAAAGTTTTCCATATATTTTTC
>JAIEAO010000117.1 GCA_029071345.1 Muribaculaceae bacterium
ATTTTAGAATTATTTGCATTATTTAGATGTGTCAGATGTAATATTGGAAAAAGTTTTGCATTTAATTTGTAGACGAAACAAAGAAACAGGTTCCACAATTCGAACTAACACTTCGAACTAAAAAACAAAATGATATGAAAAAAATCACCATTATCTCATCAGTCGCCTTAGCGGCAGGACTTATTTTTGGCGCCCAAGCCAAAGAATATATTGGTAATCACGATAAGGGGAAAGAGCCGAGCTTTATCCTCACTTCCTCTACACCTTCGTTTGAAACGGACTTCACCGTAGCAGCGGAAAAGACAGTGAACGCTGTGGTGTGCATCAAGAGCTACACCACACGCACACGCAACTCATACGGTAATCAGGGAGGTGGCTACGATCCCTTCTTCGACTTCTTCTTCGGACAACCCCAGCAGCGCCAGCAACCCCGTCAGCAGAAGCCGAGCGAGCCTGTGCAGAACGGTCTCGGATCAGGCGTTATCATCTCTGACGACGGTTATATCGTCACCAACAATCATGTGATCGCAGATGCTGACAAGATTGAGGTTCTGCTGAACGATAACAGCACCTACGAAGCTAAGATTATCGGTACAGATGAGGCTTCAGACCTTGCGCTTATTAAGATCGACGCAAAAGACCTCTCACCTATCGTATTCGGTAACAGCGAAAATGTGAAGGTCGGCGAGTGGGTTCTTGCTGTGGGTAACCCCTTCAGTTTCAACTCAACCGTTACAGCAGGTATTATCAGCGCGAAGGCCCGTTCTTTAGGTCAGAATAAACAGGGCGGCATGAGCATCGAGTCGTTCATCCAGACAGACGCGGCCCTCAACCCAGGTAACTCCGGCGGCGCCCTCGTAAATCTCAAGGGTGAACTCATCGGTATCAACTCGGCCATTTACAGTAACACAGGTAGCTACTCAGGCTTCTCATTCGCGATCCCGACAACGATTGTGAAGAAAGTGATCACTGACCTCCGTCAGTACGGCACAGTTCAGCGTGCTGTTCTCGGTTGCCAGGTTATCGAACTCAATGCCAAGATTGCTAAGGAGAAAAACATAACCGCTACCAAGTTCGGCCTCCTCATCGCAGGCGTTACTGACAGAAGCACCGCTAAAGAACTCGGTCTGCAGGAGGATGACGTAATCACAGCCATCAACAACGTAGAGGTTCACAATCACGCCCAGCTTGTGGAGCAGCTCAACAAGTTCCGCCCCGGCGATCAGATCAGTGTGACTTTCGTAAGAGATAACAAGTCTATTACCAAATCGGGCACACTGCGTAACCTCCAGGGTAGCACCAACATCACCAAGAAAGGTGACTTCTCCGAGCTCGGTTGCGCGTTTATGAAGCTCGGCGCTGACACCAAGCAGCACCTCGGCATCAGCAATGGTGTGAAAGTAACAGGTATCAAGGGTGGTGCCATCAAGGATTCAGGTATCAAAGACGGCTTCATCATCACCGAGATCAACGGCACAGCTGTGAACACTTCTGACGACGTAGAGCGCATCTACAACCAGATCATGAAATCTGACGACGATGACAAAGTAATGTTCGTATCCGGTATCTACCCCACCGGCAAGAAATACTACTACGCTGTCAACCTCGCCGAATAACAACTATCCATTTCGACACTCATACAGGAGGCTGAGCCAGAATTCTGACTCAGTCTCTATTTTTCAAATCAAGGTTGGCAAATGCTAATCTTTAAAAATTTATTGAGGGTAGATACAATATAGATTGCAAACTCTCGTTCTATATGTTAGGCTGATTCACGAATTCTCGACACATTTGTGATAATTTAGGAAGGAAATATGAGACAATTAAAGATAACAAAATCCATTACTAACCGCGAAAGCGCCTCTCTCGACAAGTATCTGCAGGAAATCGGACGTGAAGAATTAATTTCCGTAAGCGAGGAGGTTGAACTTGCCCAAAGAATCAAAAAAGGAGATCATGCGGCTCTTGAGAAACTTACTAAAGCCAATCTCCGTTTCGTGGTGTCCGTTGCTAAGCAATATCAGAATCAGGGTCTGAGCCTCCCTGACCTCATCAACGAAGGAAACCTCGGCCTTATCCGTGCCGCACAGAAGTTTGATGAGACCCGAGGCTTCAAGTTCATTTCATACGCAGTTTGGTGGATCCGTCAGTCGATTCTCCAGGCATTAGCCGAGCAGAGCCGTATCGTACGCCTTCCTTTAAATCAGGTTGGCTCACTCAATAAAATCACCAAAGAGCTCTCGAAGTTCGAGCAGGAAAACGAACGTCGCCCCTCTCCCGAAGAGTTGGCAGAGCGTCTTGATATGCCGGTGGATAAGATTTCCGACACAATGAAGGTTTCGGGCCGCTCCATTTCGGTTGACGCTCCTTTCGTAGAGGGTGAAGACAACTCACTTCTCGACGTGCTCCCCAACGACGACAGCCCTATGGCAGATGCCAACCTCAACCAGGAATCACTTTCCAAAGAGGTGGACCGCGCCTTGAAGCAGCTTTACGATCGCGAGCGTGAGATTCTGAAAATGTTCTTCGGAATCGGTTGCCAGGAAATGACCCTCGAAGAGATCGGTGCCAAATTCGATCTTACCCGCGAACGCGTACGTCAGATTAAAGAAAAAGCGATCCGTCGCCTCAAAGGTCAGAAAAGCAAACTTCTAAAGAGCTATCTCGGGGAATAATTCCTAATGTCTACGACATGATATTTTCACACATCATAACCAATCCCGCCGTCAAAGCTATAGCTTTGTCTGCGGGATTGCTGTTTTCAGCTCTCTCAGGCAGTGCAGGAAACATCGAATCTAAGACTCAGGAACGTGAAAGCATTTTCCCTGCAAAATCATTGAGTCTGGCTTTCTCGCATTTCACATGGGGAGCAGAAGTCGGTTCGTCAATCGATCTTACCGGCTACGACCTGTCAACCATCGATGTCGATGTCCTTTTCGGTTATAAGAACTCATTCATCCGTATGGCGGGATTTGGAGCCGGCGTGCATCGATCAGTGCATCGTGGCGACAACTTTATTCCCGTCTATGCCACGATTCAGACATCCTTCCGCAGCAGACCGTCATTATGCTTCTTCAGCGCGAAAATCGGCTACTCATTCAACTCCATCGAGGACTCCCCTACCTTCGGCGACCTCACGTCACTGCTTGGCATCGGGTTCAATCTCTCGTCGTCAAAGGTTGCGAAAAGCTACATCTTGGTCTCAGCAGGATACCGTTACTTCAATCAGAGGCATATAGATAAGCTTACATCTATCGACCGTCACTACATCTTCCTCGCCCGCCTCGCTCTCGGCGTCAACTTCTAATCGAAATTGCCCCATGCTTGTCGTGAGCGTATTTAGAGATTGTGGCGCGAACGCAGTGAGCGCATTTATATAAATAAACAGAGCTATCGAAAACGATAGCTCTGTTTATTTATATTTATCTCAATCTCTTATTTGAAGAGATACTGGGAGGAGATTGACTGGTTGTTGTGGATGCGGCGGATTGTGTCAGCGAAAAGCTTGGCAACCGGGAGCACCGTAGCCTTCGGATTCTCCTTGACGTAGGGGATTGAATCAGTAAAGATAATTTCGGTCAATGCGCACTCCTTGATTCGATCTGTAGCGGGATCGCTCATCACAGGATGGCTGCAGAGTGCTCTCACAGACTTGGCACCGTATGAAAGGAGAAGGTCGCTTGCCTTGGCCATAGTTCCGGCTGTGTCTACAATATCGTCTACGAGTACTACATTCTTATCCTGAACATCTCCGATTACGGTCATTGACGCAACCACATTGGCTTTTGCACGCTGTTTGTGACATAATACCAATGGCACATCGAAATATTTAGCGTATGAATTGGCACGCTTAGCTCCGCCGACATCCGGAGAGGCAATTACCATATCCTTTAGTTTAAGACTCTCAATGTAAGGAATGAATATCGAAGAAGCATAAAGATGGTCTACAGGCACATTAAAGAAACCCTGGATCTGATCTGCATGGAGATCCATAGTGATAAGTCGGTCGATACCGGCTACGCTCAACAGGTCTGCCACCAGCTTTGCAGCGATCGACACTCTCGGCTTATCCTTGCGGTCCTGACGGGCCCAACCGAAATAAGGCACTACTGCGATGATCTGAGCTGCGGAAGCACGCTTTGCGGCATCGATCATAAGCAGAAGCTCCATCAAATTGTCACTTGTGGGGAATGTGGACTGCACGAGGTAAACCTGCGCACCACGAATGGATTCCTCAAAACCTACTTCAAACTCTCCATCGGCAAAACGTTCCTTGTTCATTTTGCCCAATTCAATTCCAAGTTCCTTGCAGATTGACTCTCCCAAATATTTTGATGATTCACCTGCAAAAACCTTGATTGGCGGAAGATTATTATTCATTGTGGGAACAATTGTTGTTTTGTTTCACAAAATTAAAACTATTTTCGCAATTATCTAAGTGAAACAGCAATTTTTATTTGAATTTTTTCTGTCTGATCACTATTTCATCTTGATTTACCCCTTTTTAGTCTTTTTCTTCAAAGAAAAGACCACGGCATCATGTTCGCCGACCGTAATATGCGCAGCCTCGTTCCGATTGATGTTCAACAGCTGTGGCTGCCCCCACAACAAATCTTTGCACTTCTGCTCACATTCACACAGACCGGCCATCTCTATTGCCAGCTCGGGAATATTGAGCGATACTTTAACTTGCTGATTCTCGAAATTGGCTACAATCAACAGCACCTCCGTATCGCTATATCTCAAGAATGCATATTGCCGGTGGGGATTGAAGTCCTGATTTCGAAGATTTACATACATAAGGTCGAAGAAGTTTCCTTCTCTCAAGGCCGGATGAGTATTGCACATCGTAAGCACATTCTTATACAGATTGCGAAGCCAACGTTCATGTTTTGTCAATTTACGGGCTGAGCATTTGCCGCCGTCATACCAGCGTCGCATCGTATCGTAGCTCCAATAGTCGAAAATTGTCGTGCGGTTGTTATCTCCGGCGAATCCTTCGTTATCATGAGCTCTTTCCCCCAATTCCTGACCGTAGTAAATCATGAAGGGTCCTTTTGTCATCATCGAGCTTATTACCAACGACGGAACCACTTTCATCGGGTCATCCGCATATTCCCTCGATCCGAAACGCACCTCATCATGGTTCTCCAGAAAATTAAGCATACTGTCGCCGAGACCTTCCACGCTTTGCCAGCAGCTTGTCAGCCGGGCTGCAGAGATATTGTGTTTCTCTATTCCGACAAGCGTATCGTAAAGATTCACTTTGTCATAGAGATAGTCAAAATGACAATATTCCAGAAAGGGTCTGTAAAGGTTGATATCGTAAATTTCTCCTATAAAGATTACATCAGGGAAATCTTTCTTCACCTGCGGAATCGCCCAATGCCAGAATGCCTGAGGAACCATGAACACCATGTCGCATCGGAAACCATCGACACCCTTCGAGCACCAGAATCGCAAAATATGAAGCATCTTGAGCCAGGTATCGGGAACCGGATCATAATGTTCCGAATGATTCCAAGGATCAAGTCCGTAATTCAGTTTCACGGTCTCATACCAGTCATTGCGTCCGCAGAAAGCCGTGAAACAGTCATTACCGGTGGCCTTCGCCGGAAATTCGACGTATGGCTCATCGCCTTCCGCCCCGAGATCAAAGTCGGGGCAAAACTGCTGGTTGGTGATATAGAAATAATTATTTGCAGGAGAGAAAAACATAGAGAAATCATCGTCCGCACCAAAGTCTTTAATACCGGCCGGAGCGGCGTCGGAATGATAGCATCTTGCCGTATGATTGGGTACGAAATCTATCAGCACTTTGAGCCCCCGGCTATGAATTCTGTCTACCAAGGCCTCGAATTCACTCATTCTCTCCTCGATATTTTCGGCCAGTGCCGGGGCCACATCATAATAATCTTTTATCGCGTATGGCGACCCGGCCTCTCCTTTCACCACATTCGGGTTATCGGCAGGAATTCCGGGAAACGCAGTCTTTGTGGCCATCTCGATCACACCGGTCAGCCAGATGCAGTTGACTCCGAGCTCTGCAATAGAACCGATTACCTTGTCGGTAATATCATTAAATTTTCCAGAACCGTTCTCCTCATATTTTCCACCACGCACACAACTGTCGTTCATATTGGTCATGATCCGGGGGAACGTCTGATATATAATAAGTTTTTCTTTACTCTCCATATTTCTTACATTGTTATTTATTAAGCATTTTATCAAGCACGCGACATGCCGCCTGATAACCGAACTCCATATTCTTGCGCAGGCTCTTGAGATCAAAAGTCTTGACTCCGGCCATTCCTTCAGGCGTGATTACATAATCACACAGCTGCACATCCTGAAGCACATTGGCTTTGCTCATCAGCTGAAACGATCGTTCGGCAATATCTATTAATGATGCTTTGTATTTATGATTTGTCCGGATCGGACTACAGTTACTCCCTATCAGAACACGGCAGTGGTTTCTTATTGCCCATGCCGGCAAGTTACGGAGCACTCCACCGTCGACATAATGTGTGCCGTTGATCACCATAGGCTTGAACAGAATGGGAATGCTGCAAGATGCGAGCACACGAGGCACTATATCACCCTTGGCCCAGCCCACAGATGTTCCTTTATCATAATTTGTAGCGCAGACTATAGTAGGAATTTTCAGCTCCTCAAGTTTCTTCACAGGAAGCCAGCTGTCAAGCAGCTTGCCGAATTTATCAAGAGTAAAGAATCCGGAAGTCGGCACAGCAAACTCCGTGAAATCCCCGAATTTCTGAAACTCGGAAAAACAATCCCACATCTCTTTGGGTGAGAGTCCGGCACCGTATAGCACTGCCGCTATCGAGCCTGCCGACACACCCGATAATATCTGAGGGCGGATACCGTATTCTTCCAGAGCCCTTATTACCCCCACATGAGCAAAGCCTCTCGCGCCTCCGCCGGCAAATGCTACGCCGTAAGTCGGATTGCGCCGGAATCCTGCAAATTCCAGCAATCCGTCGATCGACACATTATTTAGTATTGCCATCCTTCTTTTCTCCTTTCTTTGTTTTTCTTCTTTTAAGAAATGTAAATGGATTGTCGAAATCCTTTCGATATATCACACCTATCCCCTGTGTGGTCAACGCAGATCTAAGATAATAGTTCTGGTCATTGAAATGGTTGTAAGCTTTGAGCCTGAGGCCTCCGCTTCTGTTCAGCAGATATTCGATGTCGAAATCCCCGATGAATGTCGACTGCGATGTGGTGCGGTCACGATAACCGAAATTGCCGTTGATCAGCAGACGGTTGTCAAGAAGTCGGGAAGACAACGCAAGATCCACCTCCATGTCCGAGAAGTCACCTTTATCCGAACGGAAGGAGGGAGAGAGCGTAAACTTATCGGTGAGCTGACCCATAAAGCTCGACAGTTGTGATGATATTGTAGACGAAGCCACAGATGCAAGTTCTCCACCATTGCTTGAGCCTCCCATATACTCCGGCGTATAAAAACGGTTCAGAGCGAGGAGATATATTATCTGCCTGCTCATCATATCCTCGGTGGATATGATACTCTTCACCTTACGCTCCACATCCTGAGTCAAAGTTGGCAAGGCGATGTCAAAACCGATTTCCGGAGCACGCATATCTCCTGTCACTTTCAGAAGAGCGTCTACAGGCACATTTGTGCGGTTCAGATCTCTGTCGGTCGAGAAACTTTTATCAAGATCCGAAAGATTTGTATTGACCCTGTAGGCCGCCGTAATATCCAGCACGCCCTGCAATGGATCTCCATTAAATGATATCTGACTGCCGGGATATATTTTGAAATCACGCAAGATCAGATCCTGAAGGCTGAAATTGTAATTACCTTCGGCAAGAGTATACTTACCGAATATCTTCATCTCGTCAGACTCCGTATCGTATTGAATCTGCAGAGGGCCCGAACCTCTTGCCACGATCTTATCGCCGGCTTTCGGATCCATTACCAATGTCATGCTCGCTCCGGGGGTAGCGGTGCACCGTATATCCATCTCAAACACTGAAGGTAAATCTGCCACAGGAGTCGGTAGACTTTTGTAAAGTTTCTCTTCTACGGAGATCTCCCCTCTCAATGCCTCCATCTCCTCCTTTTTCTTATCTGTGAATGTCAGGAAGGAGTAATCGCCGGCTGTCTGAGTTTCGCTAAGCACGAAAGTAAAATCACTTCCGGGGGCTGTTGTCATATCCATCAGCAACGAGATATATCCGGGTCTCCCCCGTAAGCTTCCGCCACCCGATGCGAAGATCGTGCCATACCAGTCGGGATTTATACTGGGATTGGTATCGAAAGCCAGCAGCGTCTCAGCATTGCTAATGCGGAAATCGAATTCGGGCGTATGAAAATGACGATGACGCACGGTGCCATTAAGGATAGCTGAGTTTCCGAATTTGTCATAAAGTCTGAAATCAGTAATCTTTATCAACCCCGGGGTGATGTACACTGAATCGCTGCCGTGGTAATACACATTTGTATAATCCACTTTCATACTTATTGAATCGGCATATATATTACCTGCCAGATCTATATCTTTAAATGTGCCGTAAAGTTTGACTCTGCCGGATGCTCTGCCTCCCACATCCGATGTAAAGTCTGACATGAATGGCTTGAGCAGTCCGATATTAATTTTGTCAGCGAGCATATCGAATGACAAGGAATCCCGGCCAAGAAAAATACCTCCGCCTATAAGAGCCACACGATGATCTCCTTCGCGGATATCGGCATTTATCGCTATTTTCTTGGATTCATTGATCCAGTGGCTTTCGAGCCTTCCGTCGCCAAGCACAGCACCGTTATAGCTCATGTCTTTTACGAAAAGACGTTCCGTGCGGAGCACCGGAACTTTTGAAAACAGATCAGTGGCAAGAATCTCACCTGTAGCGATACCGCCGAAGGTCACATAGTTAATGTCCAGAGCCTCGAAGATATAGCTTAAGTCTATGCCCGCCAATCTCACTTTCAGAGCATCTACTGCAGAATTGGATGCCCTGCCGTTAATATTTACAAACTGACCGGCATGCCAGATTCTGAGATCATTGACATCCACCGCCTTGTCAGCGTATGTCAATGCGGTGCGGTCTATTTTCCACTCTGAGCCGTTAAGTTCAAAAGTTGACGGCAACACATTGAGCGTTACTTCCGGCAGACCTGAAAGCACACCTCTGGATACCTGACCTTCAAGCGAGATGTTTCCCTTAGCGGTCTTATTTTTAACAAACGTCCACTTTATATTTGTATTGACATTATCGTTGAAACCGGTGATTTCAATATTGAGATCCGCATCATCTTTCTTTGCGGGCATTGTCGACGCTATATCACCCCGAAGACCTTTCCCTCTCTGCAAATCGAGCGACACGTTCGTGTTTCTTATCAGTTTATTCTTACCTTTAAGCAGATAGGGAGCCGCGATTTCCAATGCTATTTTTCCTTGTCGGACATCGGCTGTGCCCGCTATTGTCACCTCAGTGTACGGTCGAATATTAAGATTAAAGAAGTCTGCGACAACATCATCGGGAATCAGTGTAAGATTCAATGCCGCATAATCATCTGATACTTTAATCTCCTTTCTGATATTCCCCCTTTTCCCCGCTATCTTCGATTCTACTTTTGTCGTATAAGGAGCGAACGTCGGAGCTACTTCCGATACAAGCTGCTTGCCGAGATCTATCAGATTGGCGAAAGTAAATGAACCTTTGATGTCACCCTTAAGGAAATCGCTATTGATGTTATAGCCCCTCACCGAATCGGCCTCGGTAGCCGTAATATCCAGAGATTTCAACATCAGGCTGGGCTTTCCGATTTTCCCGAATGCAAGTTTAGTGACAGATATATTACCCGTAATGTTGTCGAGATTGTTACCATTAAGGGCTGCGGTGACAGAGCCGGTAAGATTATAGTTGGGATATTTTGGAAGCACATTGAGGCGCGATGCTATAAATTTATCGATCCGGCCATTAAGATTCCATTCAGAATCCATGCCGTCAAGAATCATCGTCCCTTTCAACTGAGCCTCAAGAATCTCATCCTCAATATCCGTATCAATTTCAATCTCACGACCATCCTTGGCGGCATTGACTGAAATATTGTTAAGAGCGATATTATTAACCTTCACTTCCGATATAAAGGCTTCGACCTCACCCTCGATATCTTTATTCTTCAGACTGAGGTCAGCGGTAGCTTCCATAGAGAGCTCTCCGAAATTCGCTTTATCAAGAATGGCCCCGAGATTCAATGATTTTGCCACGACATCTCCTTCAATGCCGAGATTGGAACCATTTAGCCAGCATACACCTCCATCGGCCGTGATTTCGCCGAGATTGGTAACTATCTTTACATTTGCCTCAGATTTTTTTGTCAGAGCCGAATAATCCCCTTTCAGCGACAATTCCAGACTATTGAGAGGCTGCAGGCGTTTAGCCAGTTTCTCATTCTTTGAAGATATTAATGAGGAAGCCCAACCGATGATCTCCTCATTAGCTGACAATTCTAATCTATCTATGTGCCCTTCAAGTTCATCGATATGCGGCAGACCGCTTACACCTCCTTTGAGATCGAGTTGAGGGCGATTACGGTTATCCGACACCCCAAATTTCTCAATCCCTAATTTGCTCAGATTCCCCTTTGCCTGAAAATCCAGACTGAATTTACCATTAAGATTTTCCAACGGTGCGTAAAAGGAAGAGAAATCCGACGGCGATAGTTCGGAAGCGGAGACTGTCAATGAATGCTCACCGGTCTCCAAAGACTTCATTATATTCTTCAGTGAATCGTATCTGAGTGCTATATCTGAAATCTTAATCTTACTTCCGGGCAACCTGAGTGAGAATTTACTGACATCGAGCGAGCGTGCGGAAATATGCGCGAAAGCAGAAAGTCTTTCCACGTTTAGCCCGGCCGACTCTTTGAAAGATAACCTCCGGAGATCTATGATAAAATCATCATTCTTCAATTGAGGAAGGGCCACATCAGCTCTTAGATTATCAAGCTTGATATGATGGGCGTCAAACACCTTTTTATTTTCATTTGCCGGAGCCGAAAGCAAATCGTAAGAAAGACTTGAATTTCTGATTACCACGCTATGCAGCTTGATATCGAACGGTGTGGGAGGTTTATTCTTATCTTTCGGTGAAACGGCATCGATGATAAACTGTATGTTCAACGGCGAATCGGGAGTGGCTTTAGATATCGAAGCATCAAGACCTATCAACTCAGCATAGGTGATCTCAACCTTCCGGTCATAGATAAGTTTCCACAAGTTGATACCCGCGCCGAGGGTCTTCACCGAAATGCACCGATCACCATTCGGCGTATTGATCCCTACATCCTGCATCTTGACCTCGCTGAAAGGCATTATCATCAGCTTTCCGATTTCCACTTCCGACTTAAGATATTCTGAAGCTATAGCCTCTCCACGCTCTTTAATGGAACGCTGCACCGATGGAATGGACAACGCCACATATAGGCATATGTAAAGCACGGCCGCTATGACGATAGCGACAAACACGATGCTGCGGAATGCTTTATATGTTATCTTAAAACCTGATGATAGGCTCATTTCAGCACAAAAATACTAAATTTTAACGATTACAGCCTTATCTATGCGCATATTTTTTATCTCAGATGTTGAAAATATAAAAAGCATTTCTTAATTTTGTGATTGAACTCGATATCCCTTATTTCTGGAGCTTACTCCGGTCTTTTCCCCGGAGTAAATATATGCATACAACTTAAACCCTGAGAATAAAAGGGATGCGGGATTGCAACAGATAATATAATGAGTGTAATAATTCTTGGAATAGAGTCATCCTGCGACGACACCTCGGCGGCAGTCATCGCAGACGGAATTTTGCGCAGCAACGTGATCGCAAGCCAGAAGGTACATGAAGCCTATGGCGGAGTGGTGCCGGAGCTTGCCTCGCGCGCGCACCAGCAGAATATTGTGCCGGTGGTATCGGAAGCCATACGTCAGGCCGGGATCGATAAAAAAGATCTTACAGCCATTGCATACACCCGCGGTCCGGGTCTGCTCGGATCGCTACTGGTCGGCACATCTTTTGCAAAAGGGATGTCGATCGGGCTGGATATACCTTTGATAGATGTAAACCACCTGCACGCTCATGTGCTCTCGCACTTCATCAAGTGTGATCAGACCGATAAAGTTCCCGAGTTTCCATTCCTGTGCCTGCTGATATCCGGGGGAAATTCCCAGATTATCCTTGTCAGAAGCATGAACGATATGGAAATTCTGGGTAAAACCATAGACGACGCTGCCGGAGAGGCATTCGACAAGTGCGCCAAAGTGATGGGGCTTCCCTATCCCGGAGGTCCGCATATCGACCGTCTCGCTACAGAAGGGAATCCGGAAGCGTTCTCTTTCAGCAAGCCGCACATCCCCGGACTTGACTATTCGTTCAGTGGTCTCAAGACATCATTCCTCTATACCGTGCGCGACAATATTAAAGAAGATCCGGATTTCATAACCCACAATCTTCCTGATCTTTGCGCATCGCTGCAGAAGACAATAATCGACATTCTGCTTAACAAGCTCTCGAAAGCTATCAGGCAGACAGGAGTGCGTCACGTTGCAATCGGAGGAGGAGTGTCGGCAAATTCCGGTGTGCGCTCGGCCGTAGAAAAACTTTGCAGGGATATGAAGATTACGCCCTGGATACCCGAACGTGCATTTACCACCGACAACGCGGCCATGGTCGCGATTGCCGGATATTATAAATATCTGAACAATGAATTCAGCGATCTTGCGCTCCCCCCGTTTGCAAGAGTTTCCATCTGATTCCATTCAGAATTAACATTGACTATTATGACACAGAACAGCAGCACGCCAATCCACAAAGAGGTAAGACACGTTGTGATCTACGGATTCAACCGTCAGGAACTGGAGCGACTAATGCAACATTATAAAGCCGCACTCCCCGACTTTGTAGACATCTCGGTTAAGTCGGCAAATCTGCTGACCAAGATAACCCTCACCGGCACCAACACCGGCCTTCAACTTTTGCAATTCCAGATGAACCAGCTTCATCAGGCGTTGCAGATGATATTTTCCGAAGAGCTCATCACCATCGAAGACAAAACACTATCGGTGGTCTTAGGAGAGCTGCTCATGGAAAAAGAACTCACTGTCAGCTCCGCAGAGAGCTGCACCGGAGGTAACATAGCACACAAGATCGTGCAGAAATCAGGATCATCCGCCTATTTCCTCGGAAGCGTGGTCAGCTACAGCAACGATGTCAAGGCCGACGTGCTCGGTGTGTCACGAAGCGACATCGCCCGTCACGGAGCCGTATCGCGAGAAGTTGCCGAACAGATGGCGCTCGGAGCAGCCAAACTTATGCGCACAGACTGCGCGATCGCCACAACCGGCATCGCCGGCCCCGAAGGAGGAAGTAAGTTCAAACCCGTCGGCACCGTCTGGTTCGCCGTTAAATACGGCAAACGCATTGTAAGCGAATGCGTACATTTCGATGGAGACCGCGACAATGTTATCGAATCGGCCACTAACCACGGAATGGTAATGCTTATCCGTCTGCTTCGCAACACTTACAGCGAGCAGGAAGACATCAACGACGATTGATTTTTGCTGAAAGCGTACAAATAAAGCATTTTAACATAAAAAATAATGCGAAATATTTGCGTAAAACGCAGAAAATTCGTAATTTTGCAATCGTTTTGTGAACCCATCCTTTAAAGTCGCTGAATATGATGCAATTAGCGATGATATGAGAACTGCGATGACGACCAAAACAATAAATTATTAAAATTAATTTCAAGAATATAGCAACAGCCATGGCTAAAGTTTGTCAGATCACAGGCAAGAAAGCGCAGGTGGGCAATAACGTTTCCCACTCTAAGCGTCGCACCAAACGTAAGTTCGAGGTTAACTTGCACACAAAGAAATTCTATTGGGTTGAGCAGGACATGTGGATTGTCCTTCGTGTTTCTGCACGCGCACTTCGCACAATCAATAAAATCGGTCTTAACGCAGCTCTCAAGAAAGCAGAAGCTGAAGGAAACATCGATTTCAAAGACATTAAAATTCTTTCCTTCTAAGAGCGTATCATTGAAATCAGTTAACATCGCTTAATTTAATTCAAAACCGCTCACAAAAATTCTAATTAAAATTATGGCAAAGAAAGCTAAAGGCAATCGAGTTCAGGTTATCCTCGAATGCACAGAACATAAGGCCAGCGGTATGCCCGGTATGTCTCGTTACATCACTACCAAAAACCGCAAAAACACTACAGGTCGTCTGGAGTTGAAGAAATACAACCCCATCCTTAAGAAAGTAACTGTTCATAAAGAAATTAAATAAGCACTCTGAACTATGGCAAAAAAAACCGTCGCGTCTCTTCAGAAAGGTGAAGGTCGTACATACAGCAAAGTCATCATCATGGAGAAATCTCCTAAAACGGGCGCTTATGTTTTCAAAGAGGAAATGGTGCCTAATGATGCAGTAAAAGACGCTCTCAAATAATAAAGACGTTTTCAAAAAGACGCTCTCTAATCTCTGAGCATCTTGATAAATAATCGGGTGAGCTGAAATTTCAGCCCACCCTAACTTTTTTTGTGATATATCCGATTGATTTCTTAGAAAACGTAGCCGATTCCCATACCTGCATATACTCCGCTGAAATCGTTCATTACCGTATATTTACACTGCAGATTGAGTTTAAGATTGGATGTAAGATAAAGATCCACACCGCCACCGAAATTTCCACCCAGGCGCGCAGCGTTTCCGCCATGCTTGAACGACCAGTTATTAAAAGTGAGGCCGGCCAGAGGATATAGATTCACTCCTCTCCCCACTCTGAAAGGGAAATGCATATCAACGTCGAAGACAAACGCAGATGCGCCCTCATTGCGAAAAACATAACCGATATCAGGTGCAATTCTGAAATGATTGGCAAATGTGTAGTTGAACGATACCGTGGCATAGCCTGATTCATTCACACTTGTATAACCGCCATTAAGCGATAATGACTTCTCCCCTTTCTGGGCATTGGCCGAAACCGGGACTGCTGCTCCGGCAAGCATGAGTGCGGACAGAGCCAAAATGTGTCGTTTATTCATAATTGATGAGTTTAAATCGTGGATTCAAAAGCAAAACATTTAATTTTATGAAAATGTTTAGTTATATTTGCAAAAAATCAAAGTGCCTTAGGCACCGCGCACCGGGCTTCGCCCGACTTGCGCTCTTTGTTTTCGCGCGAATATTTTGTATATTTGCATTTAGATTATATAAATTTTTCAACTGTGGTAAACACATTAGGATATATC
>JAIEAO010000118.1:0-2912 GCA_029071345.1 Muribaculaceae bacterium
ATCTACAAACCATTGAGGATTATCCTCATAATGATTTGAAAGGGTATATGTCAAATAATTACGGAAATTTATCTCTATTCTCTGAATATAATATGATAAAATGCTTCTGAGTTTATAATCAAAGTAGTACAGTTTTACCGCATCATCAAAATTAGTTCCAGATTTAAATTCGTGAGTCCTGTGGCGTTTTAAGGGATATGATTGCTCAAATGGAAACCAATAAAATCCAAGACGATAGTAACCGACATCAAGCAAAACCTCTTTGGCTTTCGCTATATCGGAAATCTCCATACCCCTCTTTTGAAGTATTGCTATCTGCTGGTCTAAATTTTTAGCTTTATTTCCCATATCAACTGCAAAGGTACGAAAATTTCCTAATCCCCCACCACTTTTAGTGGCCGAACTGGAGGAGGTTGCTGATGTCCATCGCGGTGGCGTCGCTGATGAAACTCTCGAAACTTTTCAGTAAGTCAGCCAAAGAGATGAGAGCGTTCTGTGTCTGCTGGTTATAGAGCGTGCCGCTCATCGACGAACTTTCCAGCTTACCCTGCAGCGCACCGTTCACACCCGAGATATCTTCCATCATCTTGAGTTGGATGTTGAGCAGTTCGGTGATACCGATGTTGGTGCAGTTGGAACTTACCTGCTGCGGCAACGGCTGACCGGCCTTCGGACGGAACATGATCACTCCGTTGAAGCGGCTCCATTCTTCCGCCACGTCGTTGATATCCGCACCCTCAGGCAACGCACCCTCGGGGAAGAGCAGCACACCTTTGGCCGATGCCCGGAGAATCCAGTCGTACATCGAAATCAGACGGTTGGTGAATTTCTGCTGGTCGATGATGTCGCTTACAAAGGAATGGATCTCCCCGTCGATGAAGGGATAAGCCTTGAACACATACGGATGCCCGCCGTGGGCGTACGGCGATTCACCTTTAAGCAGCACCTCTCCGCCCGGAGCGAGGAAGTGGCACACCCACACCTCTTTCACGATCCAACGTCGATCCTCCATCATATCCATGTCAGAGTCAAGCCTATCCACTTCGTCACAACCGCGCTCATAGAATCGCCCCGTCAGGCGGTCATGACAGAGGTAGCGTCCTTTATACTCACGGCTCCAGACTTCCACCACGCGGCATTGTCGCTTCGGCGCGTCGCCATAAAGACGGCGCAGCATCGCGCATTCCTCTTCCGATCGTGCGAACGAGGCGCAGACCGTGTCGATGTCAAGGTCGTGAATCTCGCCCACGAGCCGCACGTCGCGGTTGCGGAAGTCGCGCGCTTCGGTGTCGCAGAAGAAATTGTCGGGAAGCACAATGTCTGTCCAGCAGGCGGTGGTGCGCCCTTTAGTGCCGAACCATTTACGATGCACAGCCAAACCGCCGATAAGAAATTCCTCCATCGTGCGGGCATACACCTCCTCCATCATGTTCAGCTCACGGTTGCGTTTCATCGCCTCCTGTAATTCAGGATCTTTCACGCTGTCGCTTGCCACATACCGCTCTTCGTAACGGCTCCGGAACACACCCAGGACATTTCTCACTATTCGGCGTATCATATTGTTTTTCAACGGCACGTTCCCCTGCATTCTGATATAATCCTCTTCCCGCACCTTCATGCCGTCGACCTCGATCATGTCGCCCCACTGGTCGCCGTATGTGAATCGTTTGTTGCGCTCACGTTCGCGCCTGTAATCCGACAAACCTTCCCAGCAATCCATCGCCCTTTCAAGCAGTTCCACATTCCGCTCCCGTCTTCTTGTGCTGCATTCCTGCACTCCGGTTCCGCTCCTTTTTCTATTATTTTTCATACTCATATTATATTTTTAACCACAAAATAACCCTCAACCCCCTCCCCAATTGTTATATCTATTAATATTTTGATTAACTTTGTAAGTTAGAGCCGATCATCATTGACATGACGGCCCCGGGTATTCACCTTATTAATTGAAGAATATGGCAGACAATATAGCTGAAAATCAATCGGCCACACAATATTTTGCATCCAACGGACGCCCGTGCCCTCCCGGGGTGCGTCCCGATGTGCTGAACACTGAAGATGTAATCAGAATGGTCCCGGCGCTTGCCTCCCATAAGAAACTGGTGACCAAAGCCCTCCACTGGGTCGGACTTGACGAGGTCAACGCTATCCACAGCAGATACTGCGACACGACCGGAGCGGAGTTTGCCCATCACCTTATAAAAGATGAATTCCGCAACCGCCTGCGCGTCGACAACGAGGAGATCCTTTCACGTTTCCCCGAAGGAGCGTTCATCACCATCTCCAACCACCCTTACGGAGGTCTTGACGGCATCATCCTGATTGATCTCGTAGGGAAATATCGGCCCGACTATCAGGTGATGGTAAATCTCATTCTGGATAACATCACGGCGATGCGTCCGTCGTTTATCGCGGTCGACCCCATCAAGACCGACGACCCCGAGAAGAAGGCTATCACCATGCAGGGAATCCGCCGTGCGATGGCTCATGTGAAAGACGGCCATCCGCTCGGATTCTTCCCCGCCGGAGCCGTGTCGAAGATTGACAAGACGCTCCACATCCGCGACCGCGAATGGCAGCAGAACATCATACGCCTCATCAAGCAGCTCAAGGTGCCGGTGATACCGATCTATTTCCACGGTCACAACTCCACATTCTTCAATTTCTTAGGACTCATCGACTGGCGCCTGCGCAGCGCGCGGCTCCCGAAAGAGATATTCAACAAGCGCGACAAAGAGATACACATCTCTATCGGCCAACCTGTTATGCCCGACGTAATCGCGTCTTACAAAGACCCCGATGAGCTCGGCCGCTTCCTGCGCGAAAAGACCTACGCTCTTTCCTCACTCCCCTAAAAATTAGGAGTTAGGAGTTATGGACACCCCTTCTCACCTCTCACTTCTCACTTCTCA
>JAIEAO010000118.1:2922-5566 GCA_029071345.1 Muribaculaceae bacterium
TTTCTTGTATTGTATCACATCTATCTTCTAACGTATCTATTCTTAGGTATCTCTTATCTCTTCTCACCTCTCACTTCTCACCTCTCACTTCTCACTAAATGAGGGCGCAAGCCCGAAATAACTTTATACTTTATACTTTATATTTTATACCTGCTATGCCGCAAGAGATACCCGCTGAAGTCGTTGCCGCCAAACAACGATTCTCGATAATAGGCAACTCCCCCGCGCTGCTCCGCGCTATCGCGAGGGCCATCCGCGTCGCACCCATCGATCTCTCCGTGCTCGTCACCGGCGAGAGCGGTTCGGGTAAAGAGTTTTTCCCGAAAATCATCCATCAGTTCGGCGCGCGCAAACATAAGAAGTATATTGCCGTCAACTGCGGTGCAATCCCCGAGGGCACCATCGACTCGGAACTGTTCGGACATGAAAAAGGATCTTTCACCGGCGCAATCTCATCGCGCAAAGGTTATTTCGAGGAAGCCGATGGCGGTACAATTTTCCTTGATGAAGTGGCCGAACTGCCGATGACCACCCAGGCGCGCCTGCTGCGCGTTCTGGAGACAGGAGAATTCCTGAAAGTCGGATCCTCGACAGTGCAGAAAACAAATATCCGCATCGTGGCCGCAACCAATGTAGACCTCGTGAAAGCTGTGGAAAACGGCAAATTTCGCGAAGACCTATATTACCGCCTCTCTACCATCCGCATCGATGTGCCTAACCTCCACGACCGCGGCGATGACATCAAACTCCTGGCCCGCAAATTCGCGGCAGACTTCGCCGAGAAATACATGACCCAACCCATAACTTTCTCTGACGATGCCTACCGCGCGATGCTCGTTTACCGTTGGCCCGGCAATGTGCGTCAGCTGAAGAATTTCGTGGAGCAGTTCGCACTCTTCAACGCCGGCGACGAAATCACGCGTCAGGAAGTGCTCGAAGCGCTCCCTATCGATCGCTCCGCATCATCTTCACTTGTAACCTCAAAGAAACCCGCCAACTACGAAGCCGAACGCGAATTGCTGTGGCAGCTGCTCCTCAGTCTGAAGACCGAAATCGCCGACCTCCGCAAAGAGCTTGACGAGAAGGAGGGTAAGCCACACAAACCCTCATCTCATCACTCTCACTTCAGCGACTCGTCAGATCCGTTCCCCGTTCCTACGTCGGCACTGATCCGCTATCCCGAGGAGGGCGTGGTCACTGTCAAGGCCGAGGATGCACCCGTATCGCTCGAAGATTCAGAGAGGCAGGCCATCACGGCCGCCCTGCAGCGTCATGACAACGACAAAAAACAGACTGCCACAGAATTAGGCATATCTCTCCGCACTCTCTATCGTAAAATCAAAGACCTCGGCATCAATGAAGCATAAGATACTGATAACTTTCCTTTTACCGTTGATGACATTGCTCTGCGGCTGCATACCCAGCTTCCGCATGAACGGCACGATCATCAACTACGACATCTACAATACAATCGACATCGGCGAGTTCCCCATCCGCGCCGCTCTGGTCTATCCACCTCTGCAGCAGACATTTGAAAATGAACTGCTGAACTATGTATCGCGTCAGACGCGTCTGAACGAAATCGACGGCCCGGCAGATATCGAACTGACGGGAGAAATCACCGGCTACTCCCTGTCACCTCAGGCCGTCGGCACAGATGCCTACGCCACCGAAACGCGACTCACAATCACCGTCCGCGTGAAATATGTTGACAACAAGAACCCCTCAAACAATATCGACCAGACCTTCTCGGCCTACCGTCAGTTCTCATCATCACTGATGCTCACCGACGTGCAGGACGATCTCTGCAACCAGATCAGCCAGGAGCTCGTAAACCTCATCTTCAACGCCACCCTCGGCAACTGGTGATTCCGGTTAATAGTTAATGGTTAATGGTCTTGATTAAGCAGGATTATTCGAGATTAATCGGGATTAATCCAACTGAAAACTGAAAACTATTATCTAAAGCCTAATGCCTAAAACCTAAAGCCTAAATGAATAAATATCCCTATTATATCATCCCGGACATCGAGCATCTCCCGGACACTTCCGGAGAAGAACGTCTGAAGCTAATACGGCGTATCGCGGCGGCTATCGGCGATCCGGTCGCCCTGCGCGCCATCATCGGTATAGATCCGCGTGAATTCCTCGACTTCTATCCCGACATGAGTGCTCCCGAGCTCACTACCGCCGAGACCATCGACAGCTTCCTCGACCGCTTCGCCCCGGCTTCGATGAAGAACAGCCACGCGAACGACGAACTTATCGTGGTTCCCGCCGTGCCATACGATCTTTCACAACTCGAAGATCTGCCTGAACTCGACGCCGACCCACTCTTCCCTGCCGGGTTTATGCAGCCCGAGCCGGCACCTGCAGCGGAGAAAAAGACCGTGCAACCGAAAACAGCGGAAGAACCGCAAAATACACCCGAACAAACGTCTTTATCGGAATCTTTGGCCAAAATAATGATAAAAAACGGCAATTATCATAAAGCTCTGGAAATTATTACCGAGATAAGTTTGAATAATCCGAAAAAAAGTGTTTACTTTGCAGACCAAATCCGTTTTTTAAAGAAATTGATTAAATACACATCGGTTTCAAAGTAAATTTTTTACAGTAAACATTAATAAACTAAGATATGTAT
>JAIEAO010000119.1 GCA_029071345.1 Muribaculaceae bacterium
CTTCGCCGGTTCCGCTTCCCTGGGGTTGCCGCGTTGCCCGCGCGCGGCTGTCGGTTCATCGGTAACTATTACCGTCAGCCGCCCGTCAGATTCCGGATAAGGCAACCCGGCTGCATAGCTATTTGTCGAGAGACAACTATCAACCTTCAGCACCTCCACATTCTCAAGCGTTTCCATATCAATCGGCTAAGTCAGCGGTAATCACTCGCGATCCGTCCTCACCCACCTCGATGTTGACATCCACCGTATCCTCAGGCAGAAAATCGAGTGCGTTCTCGGGCCACTCCATCAAGCACACCGCCCCGCTATCCCAATAATCGTCGAGACCCATATCGAGAAGCTCTTCCACCGTCTCGATCCTATAGAAATCAAAATGAAACACAGGTTTCTCTCCGGGCACGGCATATTCGTTGACAATACTGAATGTAGGACTCGATGCCTCATCCTCAGCTCCCAAAATTTTGCACAACTCAGAGATAAAAGTAGTCTTGCCCGCACCCATCGGAGCATGGAAAGCAAAATGCTTGCTGCCTCTCATAGCTTTCATGAATGTTTCGGCAGCTGCGGGTAAATCGGTTATATTACGAATCTCAATTTTCATAACGTAGGATATTTAAGTGACGCAACTTAGAATATTTACGCGAAGATAACTAATAGATTTCAAAATCCTTCAATTCTCCCCGAAATTCTTATGTTTCGGCAATAGTATTAGAAATATTTATTATATTTGCAGTTGAGTTAAGTGGTAATTACTGATTGCCATTAGACGCGGTCGCGGCATGCCGCGACCCTACTTCTCACTGAAAACTTAAAACTGAAAACTTATATATGGGAAAAGTCCTAATCATCGGCGCAGGTGGTGTCGGCACCGTCGTAGCCCACAAGTGCGCTCAGAATCCGGAAGTGTTTAATGAAATCGTTTTGGCTTCTCGCACAAAATCAAAATGCGATAAGATAGCTGCCGAAATCGAAGAGAAAATCGGCGCGAAGAATATCGTCACCGACCGCGTCGACGCAGATTCTGTGGAAGAACTCGTGGAGCTTTTCAACCGTCACAAACCGGATATCTGCATCAATGTTGCGCTCCCTTATCAGGACCTCACTATCATGGAGGCCTGCCTGAAATGCGGTGTAAATTATCTTGACACAGCCAACTACGAGCCTAAGGATGAGGCACATTTCGAATATTCATGGCAATGGGCTTATCGCAAACGCTTCGAAGAGGCAGGGCTGACTGCAATCCTCGGCTGCGGTTTCGACCCGGGAGTGTCGGCTGTATTCGTGGCCTACGCTGCCAAGCATCATTTCTCGGAGATGCGTTATCTCGACATCGTGGACTGCAACGCCGGTAACCACGGCAAGGCTTTCGCCACCAACTTCAACCCCGAAATCAATATCCGCGAGATCACACAGAAAGGTAAATACTGGGAAGACGGCAAATGGGTGGAGACCGAAAACCTCGAAATCCATAAACCTCTTAATTACCCGAATATCGGCGAACGCGAGTCTTACCTTCTCTATCACGAGGAGCTTGAGAGCCTCGTGCAGAATTTCCCCTCAATCCGCCGCGCACGTTTCTGGATGACTTTCGGTCAGGAATATCTTACTCACCTACGCGTGATTCAGGATATCGGCATGGCGCGTATCGACCCCGTGATGTATAACGGTCAGGAGATTGTGCCTATCCAGTTCCTCAAGGCTGTGCTTCCCGATCCCGGTTCGCTCGGAGAGAACTACACCGGCGAGACATCAATCGGTTGCCGCATCAGCGGTCTCGACAAGGAGGGTAAGGAATCCACATATTACATCTACAACAACTGCTCGCATCAGGAGGCATACAAGGAGACCGGCGCTCAGGCCGTAAGTTATACCACTGGTGTGCCCGCAATGGTCGGAGCCTATATGTTCTTGACAGGCAAATGGGTAATGCCCGGCGTACACAATGTTGAGGAATTCGATCCCGATCCCTTCCTTGAGAAACTTGCTGCTTCGGGTCTCCCCTGGCACGTAATCGAAAACGAAGACCTGGAATTTTAATGTAGGGCATAAAAATTCTAAGTATGAAGTATAAGTGGTTGCTATTCTTATCACTTATCTCTTATAACTGAAAATTATCAACCAAATATGTCTTTCCGCGCTCTCACTTTATGGGCTGCCGGACTCACAATCGGCGCGTCTGCTGTGGCTCTTACCTCCACTCCCGACGCGCCGGTAAGCTATTCCGGCGACACATACACTATCCGCACCGCCGGCGGCACAGTGGCTATCACTCCGCTTAACAATGACCTTTTCCGCGTCACGACGATTCCGGCGGATGCGAAGAATTTCAAGCTCCCCGAATCGCAGTCGGCAATACTGAAGCCACAGCAGATGCAGGTAGCATCCTTCATTACTCCCGACGAATTCTCGCTTGTGAGCCCGACAACGGTGGTGAAGGTTAACCGCGCCACAGGAAATGTGACCTTCACAAACGCATTCGGCGAAACGCTCCTGACTGAAGCCGGCGGCGTAGACAATTCAGGCATGGTCAAAACCGTGAAGCACATCGCTACCACCAAGGAGAATTTCTACGGAGCGGGAGAGCGCGGTCATTCATTGCGACTTAACGGAGATTCACTGGTAAACTATAACCGTCAGAATTACGGCTATACGGCCGGAGACCCGCGCATATCGCAGATGGGTATCACAGTTCCCTATTTTGCATCGGACAAGGGTTACGGCATACTTTACGACGATTACAACGCCTCCTCACTGCAACTCGGCGACACCATCGTCTACACCTCCAAGACCCCGAAACCGCTGTCTTATTATTTCATCAATGGCGAGGGTTCGTTAGGGGGCGTCACATCAAACTATACCCTCCTCACCGGTCGCCAGAATCTTCCACCTCTCTGGTCGCTCGGCTATATCACTTCGAAGTATGGCTATCACACTCAGGATGAGGCTCTCGGTGCTATCGACTCGCTGAAACGCGCGGGCTATCCCGTTGACGGCATTATCTTCGACCTTTACTGGTATGGCGTGGAGACCGATATGGGTAAACTCGCATGGGATAAGAAGCAGTTTCCTGACCACCGCATGATGCTCGACTCGCTAAATGCGATGGGGGTCAACACCATTCTCATCTCCCAGCCCTATATCAACAAGATCGGAGCAATCGACAATTATAACACTCTTGATGCGGGCCGAATGCTCACGCGCGACGCCTCGGGAAAAAGTCATGACGTGACCACATGGGTGGGCGATGCCGGTATGTTCGACATCTCTAACCCCGATACGCGCGCGTGGCTCTGGAACCGTCTCAAACCTCTCACCGCTGAAGGACTCGCGGGATGGTGGGGCGACCTCGGTGAGCCGGAGGTGCATCCCCTCACCATCGAGCACGCCAACGGCGAGACGGCAGAGCAATACCACAATGTCTACGGCAACGAGTGGAGCCGCCTTATCTACGAAGGTCTGCGCAAGGACTTCCCCGATATGCGCCCCGTGCTGTTGATGCGCGGCGGAACAGCCGGTCTGCAGCGTTACTCCGTGTTCCCTTGGACCACTGACGTTTCCCGCTCATGGGGCGGTCTTCAGCCACAGGTCAACCTTATGCTCAATTCGGGTCTTTCAGGTCTCGGATATATGAGTTCCGACATAGGAGGTTTTGCCGTTGACCCGGAACATCCATATGACCCCGAGCTTTATGTGCGCTGGCTCGAGATGGGCGCGTTCACACCTGTACTCCGCACTCATGCCCAGTTCAAACCAGAGCCCTACCATTATCCTAAGCAGACCGAAATCCTCAAGAAATTCATCAAGATGCGCTATGAGTGGCTGCCCTACAACTATACTTTGGCATACGAAAACGCCCAATACGGTTGGCCTCTCGCACGTCCTGTGAACTTCTACGGCGATAAGTCAGGTAAATTAAGCAACATACAGGATGAATACCTATGGGGTGAGGAAGTGCTCGTAGCTCCCGTAATGAAAGCAGGGGCCCGAAGCCGCAAGGTCGTATTCCCCGAGGGTGTATGGTACAACTGGAACGATCCCAAGCTGAAATACAACGGAGGCACTACTGCGACAGTGGCAGCTCCGCTCGGTACATTACCCCTCTTTGTGAAGGCCGGCAGCTTCATTCCGCAGAATACCAAAGCGATTGCCAACGTCACCGAATACGATCCTTCGGAACTGACAGTGAAATACTTCCCCTCTTCCGAGGCATCCTCCTACACACTCTTCGAGGACAACCGCAAAGAC
>JAIEAO010000012.1 GCA_029071345.1 Muribaculaceae bacterium
GCTTAATGTTTAATTTATAAGATTTTTAAAACTTATAAAAACTTCTCTCAACTCTCAACCCTAAACTCTCAACCCTTCGCTTTCAGAGGTTTTTACGCAGCCGGGCCACGGGAATTCCCTGACGGTCGCGATATTTTGCCACTGTGCGGCGCGACACATCGTAGCCCCGGGCGATCATCTCCTCCATAATCTTCTGGTCGGAGAGGGGATGTCGCTTGTCTTCCTGCTCTACGAGTGAGGCAATTTCGGCCTCTATCTTGCGGTTGGTTGCTGCATTTCCCTCTACGTCAGATTCGCCGATCGTGTCGCTGAAGAAGAAGCGGAGGGGGAAGATGCCCCAGGGGGTCGAGACAAACTTATTTGCCGTGGCGCGGGAGATGACAGATATATCGTAGCCGGTAAGTTCCGCCACATTCTTGATAATCATCGGACGCAGCTTATAGACATCTTCGGTCAGAAAATATTCTTTCTGAATCTTGACGATAGCGCTCATCACGGCCATCATGGTCTGCTGGCGTTGTGTCAGCACGCGCATGAAGTCGCGCGCATCGTTATATCGGCTCACGATGAATTCCGAGCCTTTCTTAGGGCGTCCGGAGGCTGTGCGCTCCAGCGAGTCCATGGCCTGCTCGAAACTTTGCTCAATGCGCAGTTCCGGAATCTTGTTGTTGAGGGTGATGGTGATGTTGCCGTCTTCGTTGTTGACAATGAAATCGGGTATTATCACGTTTGATTCCTCTGCCGGATCGTGGCCTAAGGCGGCGCCGGGCTTGGGGTTGAGCGAGAGGATGAGCGATAGCGCACGGTCCACGCGCTCTTCCGGCAATTTCAGCAACGAGATGATGCGGTGCTTATGCTTCATGGTGAAAGCCTCATAGGTCTCGTTGATGATGCGCAATGCGTCGTCGCGCTCCTCGGAGGCGGGGAGGGCTTTCAGCTGGAGGTCGAGGCAATCGTGCAGATCGTAGGCTCCGATCCCCGGTGGGTCGAGACTTCTGACGGCATCCAGGGCTTGTCGCGCCTCTTTTTCGGAGAGGTCTATGCCGGGTCCGAAAGCCATGTCGTCAGTGAGTTGGCGAAGAGAGCGGTGCAGATATCCGTTGGAGTCGAGGTTGCCGATTATGTATCGCGCGGCGGCTTCCACCAAGGCCGGGAGCTTGCGCTCGGAAAGCTGGGCGTTGAGATGGTCGTAAAGCGATTCTGAATCGTCAGCCGGCGCGAAGGTGCTTGTCCGCGCTTCGGGTGCGGGAGCGTAATAAGAAGGATAACGCTCCTCGTCTTCGGGGGCGTTTTCCTCCACCACGCCTAATGCCGGATTGTCTTCCAGCTCGCGCTCCACGGCTTCGTCGAGTTCGGGCGCATTGAGCTCCAGCAGTTTCACAAACCGAAGCTGCTGCTGCGAAAGACGCATCCCGATGCGCTGATCCATTTTTAAGCTCTGCGACACGACTGGTAATGGTTAATGATTAGTGGTTAATAATTGGTAATAAAAGGTTGGGAAGCCATTAGAACCTCGAAGAGGTGAAACAATGATAACCCCATTCGTAGCGAGAGTGCGTAGCAAACGAGCGGAGATTGGGGTAAAGTATCCCTCCATCAAGTTGGGCCTCGGAGAGGTCCAATGATAATACAACTATTATTCGACCTCTCCGAGGCCGATGACTTAGAGGATTAATCACCCCACACTCCGCTTCGCTTCGTGCGGGGTTAAGATTGATGCGCCCTTTCAGGGCTTTCTCTCAACCACTTTTTTAATTGACCAACTATTAAAGTTAACAAAAAACGGAACCGCAAATCACGGCTCCGTTTATCATCGTACAGAAAGTGGGACTCGAACCCACACAGCCGGTAAAGGCCAAAGGATTTTAAGTCCTTCGTGTCTACCATTCCACCATTTCTGCATCCACGATCCGGTCTTATCCGGAGTTCAGTTGCAAAGTTAATCTCTTTTATTGAGAAAAGCAAATTTTTTTGAAATTACATATCCCAGCGGAAGGAAAGTTGTGTGGCTTCTCCGCAGAAAGCTCTGGCGATGTCGTCGAATACGTTGTTTTTCGGAGTTATGACGGTGTAGGTGGCTACGGCGTTGCGCTTTCCCTGCGGCGAGGTCTCCGGTGCGCTCTTACGGCGGTATCCGTCGGGATATATCATAAGTGGGCGCACCATGCTCCAGCCGCGTGAGGCATTGCGGAGATATAATCTGGCAAGCCCCGACACACCGCGGCATTTGCGGCGCAGTTCGCCCCAGAGTTCGGAGAGATCGTTGATGGAATTGACCATAAACTCCACTACGGTCTTGCCGTGCATCACGAGGCGGGCGAAAAGGCGGTCGCCGTATGAAATCTCGCGGTCGGCGCCGCCGGCCGGATTCGGCTGTGTGCTTTTTCTAAAACTGAAAGAGCGGCGGATTCCTCTCACGCCTGAGCGGTTAGTGGATTCTTCATAGCATTTTGTGTCGCTTCCGGCGATATAACCGAAGCTCGGGTTGTCGTTGACGGGAGTAAAGATTGCTTCATCTTCGATGGCGAAGAGGCTGGCGTTGTTTTCGATAGAGGTAGAGGTTTTCATAATTTTGAAATGTTAATGTAAGTAAGCGGTGTGAGCAGAATAGCTGTCTGACGGTGCATGAATAATCATATTTTCCAGTCAAGGCTATTATCTCTTGATTTCGACAGCAAAATTAGAGTGTAGTAGTGCCATAATGTTGCACTTGAAAGCTAATGAGTGTTAAATATGGGATTCAACAAAGCCCTGAAAGGGCGAATTAATAATAACCCCATATCGATATGAGAGAGCATCGCGACTGAAATATCGGTGTGGGGTGCGTTCTAATCTTCTTCTCACTCCTTCCAGCCCGGCGCCGCCGGGCTGGAAGGAGGATTGCAAACTGGCATCATGCAATAAAATATGGATATTATTTAAACAAAAGTTATAAAAGTGAAAATAATTATTTGTAAAAATTTGTGAATATAAATAAAAATATGTAGCTTTGTGGCCTCGATGGAAAAATAAAAGATATTTTAAGGTTGAATTATCTATCACTTTATAACAAATAAGGCTTATGGAGAAAATTTGCACAATGGCGTTGGCTGCAACCTTGACGTTGACAGCTTCAGCTCAAAGCCGTCAGAAAGCGGCGGGCAACGTTCCGCAATCATTCCAGACTGAGGAGACACGCACCTCTCTGAAATCAGCAACCCGTCTGGCACCTAAGGCCGGAATTGCAGATGTTGCAGGAGATTACGAATGGTCATATTATGGCTTGCTCACTAACGATCAGGGAAATAACTCCGCGATTGTTAAAATCGCTGTCAGCAACGCTTCAACTGGTGAAATCACAATCTCAGACATGGTTGCCGCGGGCACAGGCATCACCACTCCGGTTAAGGCTACGGTTGATCTCAGCAAAGGAACCGTGACCCTTCCCAACAAGCAGAACTTGGGTCAGGACAGCTATGGCGACACCAACTATTTTTATATTAAGTCTCTCGATTCTGAGGGTAAATTGGTAGACGGCGCGTATGATGGCGAGTCAATCGTCGGCACCATCAGCGGCCAGACAATCACTTTCTCTGAAGATTATGTTTTTGCAGTTGGTGATTACACCAACGAGGATCTTGGCTGGTGGAAGCTTACCGCTCTCAATAAGTTCACAGTCTATGTAGAGCCCGACAATGAAATCAAGCTCGAGGAATGGACAGAAATTACAACCGGAACTATGATCGACGGTTGGATCCTGACCGGTATGAAGAATGGAGGGAATTATGTCGACATAAATAACTATCCTCTCAATGTAAAAATCGCCCGCAACAATGAGAACCCCAACCTCCTGCTGATTGAGGATCCCTATGTTCAGGCTATTTCAGGATTTCCTTCATCAGGTGCAAGCGGCTACATTGTTATCGACGTAACTGATCCCACATTTGTACTCGTTAATCCCGGCGTATTCTCTGGATTCTCTAACGGTTCGAACAAGGTTTGCTGCACTAATGTGGAAGGTTTCTACGTAGGTCAGGGTTATTCAAAAGATGTAATCCAAAGCTCTCTGAGTGGAGATATCCCCGTATGGTCTACCCTTACCACCGATGCAGCCGGCAACACAGTTATCGACATCCCTAACTGTCGCTTCCAGTACACTTCAGAGTTGTCAAAGATTTATTCTTGGACTGACCGTGCTGATGCGATGAAAGCAAAAATCGTGTTCAAAGATGATGCAGCCGGTAACGGTTCTATCAACGGCATCACATATCTTCTTTCAGAAGAGGAGGGCACAGCTCAGGTTACGGGTTGCGACGACTCGCTCACCAACCTCGCTATACCCGAGACTATCACCTCAGGTGACAAGACTTACACAGTTACATCGGTAGCTGAGAATGCTTTCCTTAACAATAAGACCATCACTTCAATTACTATTCCGGAGACCATGAAGTCAGTGGCAAGAGATGCATTCCGTAACATGTCTGGTCTGCAGACATTGTATACCGAGGATCTCGCGGCTTGGTGCGGTATAGAATTTGAAAACGCTCTTGCAAACCCGATCTATAACCTCTGCTCGAACAGCAATGAGACCAAGTGGGGTAAGTTCCTCGTTACTAATGTAAATGATGCCAATACCGCAGACTTCACCAACCTCATTATCCCCGAGGGGGTGACTACAATGACAAGATCATTCTATGGCTACAAAGCTCTTAAGTCTGTAACTCTTCCTTCTACTCTCACAACTCTTGGCGACCAGACTTTCGCAAGCTGCAACGGACTCACAGAGGTTGTAGTTCCCGAAGGCGTTATCACCATTGGTTCTGCATTCTTCGGCTGCGAAAACCTCAAGTCTGTGACTCTTCCCTCTACTCTCGAGACGCTCGGCAACAACGCTTTCTATGAGAACAAGGCACTTGAGGAGATCGAACTTCCCGCCGGTCTTAAAACTATCGGTCTGATGGCCTTCTACAGCTGCTCTGGTCTTAAGAAAATCACCTCTAACGCTGAGGAGCCCGCTGAAGCAAAACTGCTGGCATTCGACGGCGTGGCTACCGACATACCGGTTTATGTTCCGGCTGCTTCTATCGAAGCATACAAGGCTGCCGCTGAATGGAAGGACTTCACCAATTATCTGGCAATCCCCGGATCAGCAGTAATTGAACTCGACGCAGATAATGCCGCAGATGTTGAATATTTCAACCTTCAGGGTGTTAAGATCGCAAATCCCGAGAACGGTGTCTTCATCCGTCGTCAGGGCGACAAAGTCAACAAAGTGGTAGTTAAGTAATAAATAATAGGTAATAAGTAGGGACGCACCATGGTGCGTCCCTTTTTTTGTCTAATGGATGTTTGATTTTTAGTCTTTGCGGCTTAAAAACCTCAGCTAATATTCGAGCACCATTGTAGGGACATGCCTCCGGCATGTATCAATAAACTTTTGCCACGTGCCAAAGGCACGTCCCTACGTTTCACAATGCGGACGCACCATGGTGCGTCCCTACACTAAATGAGTAGGTATTTGAGGCGGACGCGATATATCGCGTCCCTACTGTTATCATACCCTGCGCTTTTCATTAAATTTCAGAAAAAGTTGTGCGGATAAATAAATTTATGTAACTTCACCAACGCAAATATAAACAGAATCATCTTATTAGGTTGGCTATTTGTATAAAAAATCTATAATATTATAAAGATATACATCATGACGAAACTTTACACATTGTTGCTCGCCAGTGCTTGTGCGTTGAGCGTGTCGGCACAAAAGTCAATTTCGGAGATTCCGTTCAAGGCTCCGGAGCGGTCGGTAAGAAATGTTCAGCTTTCGGAAGGTAAGGCTGAAAGCAAAAAACTTATCAAGGCTGAAGAGGGGGAAGGTGAGATTCCCGCATCGATCGTTGGTAAGACTTACGTAACCCTTTTCAACGATTGGGATATCGCCTGCAACGGGCAGCTCACCGTCGCTGAAGGTGCCGACGGAGGTATCGTGCTTAAGAGATTTGCGGGTGGATATGATGTAAACGCCACATACGATTCCACAACCGGCACGATCACCATCCCGGTTAATGTTGAGGTCGGCAAAACTTCCAGCGGTGTGACCGTAATGTTGTATTCACTTATTGATACTGAAAGGTTTTCAAAGGTTGATCCTATCATCGGCCATGTAAAAGGGAACGGCATCGAATTTGAATTAGGTGTATATTGTCAGGCCGGTACCGGAGGAATGGTGCTCATGGAAGATGTGATTGCCATAGAGGCAAATGGTTCGCTGACGGTCAATAAGAATAAATCTAACTCCGCGACTGTTCCTTTGTATATCACCAAGACAGCCAACGATCTTTTGGAAGTGGTCGGTGTGAGCACCCTGATGTTTGGCGCTTACTGCCCGATGAACTTTACCCTTGATGAAACCAACAAGGTTGCAGTCTATACTTTCGGCGGAGTGGTGGATAGACAGTATACCAACTCCGGTTATCAGAGCTGGTACTGCGGCGGTGTCGATAACGGATCAGTGTCCGACCTGATAATGAACGTGGCTACTACCGACAACTCAACGACCATGTCTGTGGATCAGCTTTTCTGTGGTTATCCCAACGGGGCGGGTTACACCGGGTATACATTTTCGGATGTAGAAGTTACGATAGATTTCAATGTCTTTACGGCTGAAGTGAAGGAGCCGGGTATAGAAATTGGTCTCGAGGATTGGACTGAAATCGCGACAGCGACGGTGACTGACGGCTGGATCACCCCCGTGCTGAAAACCAACGGCACTACATTTGATGATCCCAAAGATTATCCCATCACTGCGAAAATCGCCCGCAATAATGATAACCCCAACCTCCTTCTCGTCATCAACCCATACGTTTATGGTTCCGGTTTCCCGATGAATGATGATAACACTCGCGGCTACATCATGATTGATGTTACTGATCCTGAATTCGTGCTGGTAACTCCCGGTGTATTCTGCGGTGTGTATAACGGTACCGACCCGGTATGCTGCACCAATGTAGAAGGATTCTATATGGCGCAGGGTGTCAACAAATCATCTATCCAGCAGGCATTGGCTGATGAATGCCCCGAATGGTCTACATTCACAACGGATGCCGACGGAAATTCAGTGATAAGCATTCCCAACTGCCGCTTCACTTATACAAACGACATGACGAGACTGAGAAAGTGGACCGGTCGCGAAGATGCGATGAAGGCTACAATCACTTTCAACGAATCGGGTAGCGGCGTTGCCAACATCGAAGCTGATGATGTGAACGCTCCGATAGAATATTTCAACCTTAAGGGTGTTAAGGTTGCAAATCCCGAAAACGGTGTCTTCATCCGTCGTCAGGGCGACAAAGTCAGCAAAGTGGTTGTAAACAAGTAATAAGTAATAAGTAATAAGTAATAGGTAGCCCAGAAAGGGCGAATTAATATTAACCCCGCACCAGCGAACGTAGTGAGCGCAGTGTGGGGTTAATGCTACTCTACCCATATCAAAGCCTCGAAGAGGCGAGACAATAAAAAATCTTGAACTTGCTATAAGGATATATAATGGAGATGCCTGATATTGTTTCGCTCCTCCGGAGCTTTATTTAAGGAGGAATGACGTAACCCCACACTGCACTCGCTTCGCTCGTTGGTGCGGGGTTATTATTGGTACGCTCCTTTGGAGCGTTGTTCTCCGGTTTGAGGCGGTCGCGGCATGCCGCGACCCTACTGTTCTCTCAACAGCGAATAAATAGCTTTATCCCATTTACTTCATCCTTTATACTTCTTACTCTACAATCCATAAGATGCTTGCATTTTATGGATTGTAGAGGTCCTTGTTGCGGTAGTCGAGGATGTCGGAGGCGGCACGCAGGGCGTGCTGCGCCGTGCTCTCGGGGTTGATGGCGATGGCGGCGAGGTAATCGTTGATGGCGAGCGATCGCTTGCCGGCTCCCCAATGCTTCATGCCGCGTGCGGTGAGGGCCTCATCATCGTCGGGGTGGAGGGAGATATATTTTGTAAGAGCTGTCACCGACTCTTCGTATGAAGCGGTGAGCAGGCTTTTCTTTAATTCGGCTAATGTCATAATGATAAGTGATAAGTGATAAGTGATAAGTGAGAAGAACACCCAGAGACAAACAGTGTCCATAACTCCTAATTTCTAATTGCAGTCGGTCTAAGTGCCTCCGGCACCGCGCACCGGCCTTCGGCCGACATCCGCTCTTAGCCGACTTGCGATTATTTTCATAATTCCTAACTAAACTAAAGGGTGATTCGCGAGGAGTGGATCGGGGTGTTCATGAAGAGGGATGCGAGGGGATCGAACCGCTCGGGGCTTTCGGTGGTGAGATATTCTACGGTGCCTCCACTGGTGCATCTTTCTGCCATCGAGGGGTGACGACGGAGGTAATCTTTAAGGCTTTCGGCCACCAATTCTCCCTGCGGGAGGATTCGGATATGCCCAGGGGTGTATTGTCTTATCTTTGGCAGAAGCAGGGGATAGTGGGTGCAGCCGAGGATGAGAGTGTCGATTTCCGGATCGGCCAGAAGGAGCTGATCGATATATTTTTTTACAAAATAATCGGCTCCGTCTCCGTTGAATTCACCGGTCTCTACGAGTGGCACCCACATCGGGCATTCCTGCTCGGTGATCTCCATGCCGGGGTAGATTTTCTGAATCTCCATCCGGTAGGAATGGCTTCGGACCGTGCCGGGAGTGGCGAGGAGTCCGATATGTCTTTTCTTCGACACTTTCCCGAGAATTTCCACTGTCGGGCGGATCACACCCAACACGCGGCGGTCAGGGTCGGAGATGGGGAGGAAATGCTGCTGGATGGTGCGCAGAGCCTTGGCCGAAGCGGTGTTGCAGGCCAAGATCACGAGGTGGCAACCGCGGCGGAAAAGTTCGTCGACAGCCTCGCGGGTGAAATCGTAGACAATATCGAAACTGCGCGAACCGTAGGGGGCCCGGGCATTGTCGCCGAGATAGAGGTAATCATATTGCGGCAGGGCTTTGCGAATCTCGCGCAGGATGGTGAGTCCGCCATAGCCGGAGTCGAAAACTCCGATCGGGCCCGGTTGTGATGGATAATTTATCTCCACAGCAATGATGTGATACTGAAAATGCGAAGTCCGCAGGGAACTTCGCATTTTCTATTCAGTTGAATTTTATTTCCAAGTCTTATTTAAGTCCCAGTTTAGCTTTCACGAGAGTGGTGATATCCTCAACGGGTGAAGCGTAATACATGATCTGGTCGGGACTGAAAGCCTGAATCATGCTGAAACCGTTTTCCTTTCCTACAGATTCGATAGCTTCCTTGATCTTGGTGGCGATAGGAGCCATGAGGTTCTGCTGCTGCTGAGCCATATCCTGCTGAGCGCTGTTCTCGAAAGCCTGGATTTTCTGCTGATAGTCCATGATTTCGCGGGTTTTGCGCTCTTTGATTGCGGGGAGCTCATCTTCTTTCATCTGCTGAAGTTCATCGACCATGCGTTTGTATTCAGTCTCAAGGCGGGTGAACTCTTCCTGATATTTGTTGGAAACTTCCTGAAGCTTGGTCTGAGCTTGAGTAGTCTCGGGCATTGCAGTGAAGATTGCGTTGGTGTCAACGATACCGAGTTTAACTGTCTGTGCGGATGCGAACATAGGGAGCATGACCGCTACGGCGAGTAAGATTTTCTTTAACATTTTATCTGATATAAGTTATTATTATTCTGTTTCGGGTTACGGTGCATTACCCACATACTCCCGACAGTAACGCCGACACTCTGTGGCGGCGTAAGAGAGATGCTTTTTAGCAGTCACGGAGTGACTGCGCTACTGCATTGCCGGGGATGCGGATGCAAAATTAATCAATTTCAGTAGTTTTTCAAAATTAAGAAGCTGCTAAGATTCGTTATTTTGTGGCTGATACTACTAAAATCTGTTAAAACTGCCGACTATTTCGAGTATCCGAGTTTGGCAAGCACGTCATTGCTGACATCGATACGCGGAGAGGCGAAGACGATGCTTTGCGACGATGCGCGGTCGAAGATAGTCATGTAGCCTTTCTCTTCGGCTACTGCCTTGATGGCGTTATAGACATCTTCCTGAATCGGCTTGATGAGTGCCTGACGTTTTTTGTAGAGCTCTCCTTCAGGACCGAAATACTGATAACGAAGATCTGTGGCTTCTTTCTCTTTGGCTACGATGGCCTCCTGACGTTTTTTCTTCTGGTCGTCGGTGAGAAACACCATGTCCGACTGATAGTTCTTATACATCGTTTCGGCTTCCTTGGCCACTTCGTTGACCTCTTTCTCCCAACGCTGTGAAACCTGATTCAGCTGCTCGTTGGCCATCTCGTAAGAGGGGACGTTGCGGAGGATATATTCCATATCCACAAGTGCGAACTTCTGAGCTGACGCTCCTGCAATCCCTGCTACTGCAAGGACTATGGTCAGAAATATCTTTTTCATATCTTCAAATTTTTGTCTTAACAAGTTAATGTTTGCGGTGTTGGCTTTCCCGGTTGCGCCCTGTAATACATCGTGGTGTTACCGGAAGCGCCGCTTTACTTATTAAGACATTTAGTAATTTCTATGGTTTATCCCGGTAGGGTTAATAATAGTTAAGAGCGATAAGTGATAAGAGATAAGTGATAAGAATAGCTGACCCTTACTTCTTACTTAATACTTCTTACTTAATGCTTAATGCGCAGCATTAAGCATTAGAATTCCTGACCGAGGATGAAGTGGATCTGAGATCCGCCTCGTGTTCCCCACACTTTGTCGAAACCGTAAGCCCAGTCGATGCCGAGGTATCCGAGCATCGAGAGATATACACGCGCTCCGACGCCGGCACTGCGCTTGAGGTTGAAGGGAGCGAAGTCTTTTACATCGGTCCATGCATTACCGGCTTCGGCGAAGGCGATGGCATAAATCGTGGTGGAAGGCTGGAGCAGGAAGGGGAAGTGAAGCTCGAATGTGAACTTGCCGTAAGCGTAACCTTCATAGTAGTTCGGTGTGAACTGACCGTTTTCATAACCGCGCATCGAGATGGTCTCGGTGGCATAGGTGTAAGAGCCTGTCATACCGTCACCTCCGAAGTAGAATGTCTCGAACGGGGTTTTGAGATGCTTGTTGAATGATCCGATCAAACCGAAATCAGCACGGGTCATGAGCACAAGGGTCCATTTGCCGTCGGGGTCGGTGAGCGGGGTGAAGGTCTTGCTCTTGAAGCGGAGTTTCCAATATTCGATCCAGCGATAAAGCTTGCTTCTTGCCGCTTCGCGGATTTCGGTGCTGACTGTGCTTGAGTTAGCCTCTTCCGACAGCTTGGCCCAGTTTCTTTTGCCGAAGAGCGATGCCGGGGGAGTCATGGTCAGGTCGATGGAGAACTGCGAGCCGCGACGTGTATAGATCGGGTTGTCGATCGAGGTTCTTGAGAGAGTCAGACCCAGGGTGATGGCGTTTGCCGTACCGTTGCGGAAATAATAGCTGAGGTAATCCCAGTTTTTGAGGTAATACCAACGGTAAGCCAACTGAGCCTGGAACTGGAAGTAGTCGTCAGGCCAGCTCAGACGCGTACCGAATCCTAAGCTTACGCCGGCAAGCTGAAGAATCTTGTTGGGGTCGTAAGCATTCTGGATGGCGTATGAGGAATAGTTGGTATAATTTGAATATTGGTTATACATCGCATATTGATATGCGTTGCTCCAAGTGTCGTTATAGAAGCTTGAGTTGATACCGGTGGCGCGGCTGTAATCCACAGAAACCGACAGCGAGTTGGGGCGGTTTCCGCCGAGCCACGGGTCGAAGAATGAGATGTTATAGCTCTGATAATACTTGGCGTTGGTCTGAGCCGAGATTGAGAATGTCTGACCGTCGCCGCGCGGGATGATACCTTTGTAGGCACCGGGGTTGAAGAGGTTCTTCATCGAGAAGTTCGAGAACGACAGTGCCACCTGGCCGGTGATACCGGTCTGTCCCCAACCGAACGAGAGCTGCACCTTGTCGTTGGCTTTCGATTCGAGATCGAACGTGATGTCGACGGTGCCGTCGTTGGGGTTGGGCTGCGGATCGATCTTCATGGTTTCGGGGTCGAAGTGTCCGCTGGCGGCGATTTCGCGCTGTGAGCGGATGATGTCGGCGCGGGAGAAGAGGTCGCCCGGGCGCACTCGGAGCTCACGACGGATAACCTTTTCGTAAAGCTGATCGTTACCATTGATTATCACGCGGTTGATGCGGGCCTGATCGCCTTCGTAGATGCGCATCTGCAGGGCGATGCTGTCGCCGTTGATCTGCTCCTCGATCGGAACGATGTTGGCGAACAGATAACCGTTGTCGGCATAAAGCGAGCTTACGGCATCCTCATCGGTGCTGAGTCGCTTGTTGAGTTGCTTCTGGTTGTAGACCTCGCCGGGATACATGCCAAGCATATTGTTGAGCAATTCGGTGGGATACACCGTGTTGCCAACCCATGAGATGTCGCTGATATAGTATTTTTTTCCTTCGTCGACAGTAAGGAAAACGTCTACAGATTTGTCGTTGAACTGCGCCACGCTGTCGTGAGTGATTTTTGCGTCACGGTAACCGAGCTCGTTATATTTTTCGATAATACGGGCACGGTCGTCGGCAAAGTCGCGGTCCACGAATTTTTTCTGGCTGAAGAGCTTGAGAAGGTCGCTGTTCTCGTTGGTCTTCTTCATGGTGCGCTTGATCTTGCTGTCTGACAGCACCTCATTGCCGTCGATGTAGATCTTATGAACCTTCACCTTGTTGTGCTTGTCGACATCGATGTTGAGGATGACCTGATTCTCTTTCGAGAGGTCGGGATGCTGCTGGATGTTTACGGCCGCATTCTTGAATCCTTTCTTGTCGTAATAATCTTTTACCACTTTCTTCACCTGCGAGATGATGTTGGGGGTGAGCTGCTGACCCTCCACCATTCCGAGTCGCTGCTCGATGTCCTTCTTCTCACCTGATTTCACGTTTGAGAATGTGAGCTGCGACATGCGTGGCTGCTGGGCGAGTGCGATTTCGAGCCAGACCTTGTCGCCGGCGATTTTGTCGACGTTGATCTGTACTTTCGAGTAGAGGCCCTGACGCCAGAAACGCTTGACGGCAGCGGTGATCTCGTCGCCCGGAATCTCCACGCGGTCGCCCACGGATAGGCCGGAGTATCCGATGATCAGGTAATCGTCTGCCGCGGGCACACCCGTGACGCGGATGTCGGCGATTTCGTAGGTCTTCGGGAGGGGCGAATACACCACATCGGGGTTATATATCGTATCTACCGGTGCCTCAACCTTGATGTCGAGGGCAAAAGCTCCCGATGTGATACCGAGGCCGAGGAATAGTGTCAAAAGAGTCTTTTTCAGCTGTTTCATATATGCTTGTAGGTCGTAGAGTCTGCGTTAAGCTCATATTTCTCCGGAGATTGTCGATCTCCGCTACGGCTGATGCCGCAGAATCTGCGTTCTGTAATTATTCAAAGTTTATGGAATGGTAATTCCGTTGTTTACTCTGCTTTCACCTGATCGGAGGTTTTTCCGAAGCGGCGTTCTCGCCTCTGATAGTCGATAAGGGCGTCGAGATAGACACTGTTGTCGAAATCGGGCCAGAGCACCGGGGTGAAGTAAAGTTCGCTATAGGCAATCTGCCAGAGGAGGAAGTTCGACACCCGTTCCTCTCCACCGGTGCGGATGAGCAGGTCGGGGTCGGGGATGTCGCGGGTGGAGAGTGATTCAGCCACAGTGTGTTCGTCAATCCGGTCGGGATTGATTTCACCGCGCATCGCTTTCTCCGCCAACTCGCGGACCGCGCGGGTTATCTCCCAGCGCGATGAATAGCTGAGGCAGAGCTGGAGGTTAAGGCCGGTGCAATGTGCGGTGGCTTTCACTCCGTCGTAGAGGCTTTGTTGCACATCTTCGGGCAAGCGATCGGTCTCGCCGAGAAGATGAATCTTCACGTTGTTGGCAACCAGATCGGGAGTCTCGCGGCGGATAGTCCAGCCGATGAGGTTCATCAGCATATCTACCTCGGCCTGCGGACGATTCCAGTTCTCGGTGGAGAAAGCGTAGAGGGTGAGGTATTTGATACCAATGTCGGAAGAGAAGCGTGTGATGCGGGTGACGCTGTTGACGCCTTCGGCATGGCCGTCGCTGCGTTCGCGCGAACGCATACGCGCCCAGCGTCCGTTGCCGTCCATGATGATGGCCACATGCTGCGGTAACCTCGTGGGGTCAAGCTCTTTCAATCGTTTTTCTAAATCCTCCATGCGGATCAGTCTTTATAGTTACAAACGGCACACCGTTTGCTGAATTCATAACTAATTGTCACGCTCATCGTGGAATACCAGTCGGTATTTTTCATGAATGAGCTTTTGATGCCATACGGGTCGCGCAGGGCTTCGCCGTCGAGCTTATCTGTGAAAGTTTTCTTCATCAGAAACTCGAAGCCGATATTCCAGCGTTCCGAGAGCTTATATTTCACGCCTGCGCCAAGCGGGATGTTCAATGCGGCTCCCATCTTTCCGTCTATGCTCCATGCGGTCACACCTATTCCGGCTGTGATGTAAGGAGATATGCGCTTCAGCTTACGGTAAGTCTCACCTTTGCCATAGTTGAAGAAGTTGAATTCCGCCATCTCTCCGAGTTCGTAGAAATTGGTGGAAAACTTGAACGTTTCCTCACCCGGGAAGACGTTGGTCATCTGCGATGAGTTGCCACTGAGGCTTCCGGTGTAGAAGTTGGTTTTAAGCGCCCACCGCGGGTTGATGATGTAGCGGAAAAGCACTTCCAGGTCCCAACCGGGATTTTTCCACAGATTGGCGGTGTTGGCATCCCCGAGATAACCGGTCATGCCTACGCCTCCACCCATATCAAAGCGGTAATCTTCCTGAGCGTTCACCCGCATGGGGAAGATTAAGGCTATGACGGCCAGCGATATAGCCGTGAATATGGTGGCAATCCTCTTCACGTCTGCGATCAGATAACGGGGGTGAAGGTGAGGCGTGCGAGCACACCTTGCCAAATTGTGTTATACAAATTGCCACTAACTGAGAAACCTCCCATCATATAGATATAGGGGCAATCCCAGTATATGAAGTCGCCGTCGACCTCTATATTATGGCTACGGGTTTTCCATGCGTCGGAGAAGTTGGCCTTCTCTCTGCGCTGCACTACGAGGCAATCGCAATCGGTCATGGCCGGAATCACCTCAGGGAGCTGCAGCGATTCGCTGCCTTTGCTCCAGTTCACGCCGTTGTCGTATGATATGTAGACGAGGGTGTTCTGTTTGCCGTCGCTGAGCGTTCCGCCGATAACCATCCACACCGGATATTCAGTCTGCTTCCAGTCGGATGCTGTGTAACGGAAACCATAGTAGGGTATAAGCGATGTGCCTCGGAGATTGGGCACGCCGCCGTCGGCAAGTTTGATCCAGTTGTAGCCGTCGAAGGCCCATGTGGCGTCAGAGAGTGAGCCGTCGGCGCACTCGCCTCCTACTAAGAAGCCTACCGGAGATGTGGTCCATTTGTTGGCCAGGATCTCAAAGTTGGAGAAGCCGGTGATCGGGAATTCGGGGTCTATGGTGCTGACGTTCAGATTTTTCATCGGATACTGGGCGTAAACGTTTACGCCGCCTTCTGTTTTAATGCCGACAGCCGTGTCGAGGTAGGCGCCTAACATCGCGCTCCATGTCTCGCCGGTTGCAGTCCATGCTAGTCCGTCGGCAGACTCATACATCGCACCGGCTTTGTCGAGTATGATGAGCGAAGAAGTGGTGGCGCAAAGCGATCGCACGTTAGGAGCGAAGGGGAAGGTGACCGCACGCTTCTGCCACACCTTGCCGTAGATATCCGTAGAGGTGGAATAGGTGTAGGTGCCGTCTTTCTCTTCTATGAGCGACACCACAGTGCCGTTGAAATTCAGACTCTTCTGGTTCTTGGGGTTGTCAAGGCGCGAGGGAAGTTTCTCGTTTTCGCGGTTGAACCACATCAGCGAGTCGGATTTCTCTTTGTGAACGTTGACTTTTATGAGATAGTCGCGCGACAGTTCATCGTTGTCTGTTGAGATTGAGAGCACGACTTTGCCAGTGAAGTCGATAGAATCAGTGGGAGATTCGATATAATCGATTTCGCCGGTGCGTGTCTCGCCATCCTCCATTTTGATGGTGGCTTTGGTGATGTAGCTGGAATATTTGATATCGGCTACGAGTTTGTCGATTTTAGTGCCCACGGGGAGAGAGTCGGCATTGAAAATCACACCGTTTTCAAGGTCGATAGAGAAGAAAACGGAGTCAAGATTTTCCATAACATCGTCGTCGGCGTTAAGGACAAAAGATGTCACCGCCACATTCGAGGGGGTGAGATATATTTCCGTTTCCTCTTTTTTGCTGTTGCATGAGGCTATCGAAAGTGCTGCGGCAACAGTCAGAAATATGCCGGATGTGCGGCGTAAGGTATTGCTAATCTTCACGTTATTGCTGTTTGCGTGTAAATTGAAATGAAACATACTGCTATCCCGAGGTGTCACCACGCTGCGGGATAAGGTATTTCAACTTGCAAATTTAGCATTTCTTGGTGAATTTTACTGCAAAAGTAGCATGGAAATTTTATTTTAAAACTTTTTAATGATATTTTAAAGGATTTTAAGGTTGTCGGGGAGAAGTGATAGATAATAGATGATAGATATTAGATAATAGATAAGTGAGAACTATTAACCATTAATCATTAACCAAACGCGGGGCAGCGATGCCGGAGCCGAGAGTGAGCCCGGCGGTTTCGATGCGCATTTCGTCGTAAAGGTTGGCGTCGAGGAAGCTCCTGAGAATTTTGGCACCCCCTTCTACCATCAGCGATGTGATGCCGTGGTCTTTATACAGCAGCTGCATATTTTCCATGAGGGGGAGCGCGGGGTCGAGAATAATCGGCTCTCTCTCCATGACCTTAAGACCGGGATGCAGGCGATCGGATTTGAAAATCACGGGGCGCGGATCGCGTCGGCAGGGCCAGAGACGTACTGTGAGTGAGGGGTTGTCGATGAGCAGCGTATTGGTGCCAACAAGGATTGCGTCGGCCAAAGCGCGCTCGCGGTGCATTTCTACGAGTTTTTCGGGCGATGACAGCGGGGTGCGGACGCCGTTGGCGCAATCAGAATTCGAAGAATCTAAAGCGGCGATGAAGCCGTCGGCACTCTGGGCCCATTTCAACTGGATGTAGGGGCGTTTCTTCTCATGGGCTGTGATGAAACGGCGGTTAAGTTCGCGGCATTCATTTTCAAGCACCCCGACTTCCACCTCGATGCCGGCTTGGCGGAGCATATTGATGCCGCGCCCTTGAACTTCCTTGAAAGGATCTTTCATCCCGATCACAACGCGCTTAAACCGTTTTTCAATCAGGAGCTTGCTGCATGGCGGAGTCTTCCCGTAATGCGAACAGGGTTCGAGAGTGACGTAGATTGTGGATTGCGGCAATAGATGCTCGTCTTCCTGTCTGACGGAATTGACGGCGTTGACCTCGGCGTGCGGTCCGCCGTAGAGTGCGTGCCATCCCTCGCCGATGATTTTCCCTTCAGGCGCGACTATGACCGCGCCCACCATGGGGTTGGGCGATACGAACCCGGCACCGTTGCGGGCAAGCTGCAACGCCCGCTTCATATATTTAATGTCTGTGGTCTTCATAATGACGATGTTTAGAATCTCACGCCGACACTGAGCTGCGCATTCTCCACGGATGAAATAAATGAGTAACTGCCTGACCTATACCAATTGCCATCCAGCTTACCCACCGCGCAGACGAAGAAGTCGCCGAGGTTGTAAGTAAGTGATGCCTGCCCCTTGATAGTTAAGGCTAAGAGTTTGTTGCTCTCCTCCACGGAGTCTTCATAGGTGTGAGTGTAGCCCACGCCGGGGAAAGCCGAGATGTTGAAGAGGAGATGCGGGTTAAGCACCCAGTTGTAGCTGTAACCGCCCATCAGACAGTAGGAGTTGTAATGAAAACGGTAGTTTTCCGGCGGTTTGTTGAGGTATGGCTTCAACTCTTCGGGGATTTTGTTGAGGTCCATGTTGATATCGGTGTTGTTGTAGTTGAAACCGATGATAGCTGATCCTGCACTCTTTTTCTGGAATTTCGAGAAATTATAGGCGGCGCCCATAGCGAATTTACGGTTGTTGAAGAAAAAATAACCGTTTATGCCTATGGTTTTCTGGGTTGTTCCCGCGAATGGTTTCTTGATTAGATGCCCGTGGTTGTAATTGCCGAATGTGCGGATATAAGTCTCGCCGGTGTTCTCCCAATAGTGTCCTTCGATATTAAATCGGGCGCAGTTGAAGTTAAATTCCAGTTTCTTATGGTTTGATGGCCGGTTGCCGATCACGTTGCTCATGTCTAAGGAATATCCGATGCTCACCGCCATATATTGCAGATATGCACCTAAGTTGCAATACGGGTCGCTCATTACGCGGATCGGCATATCGCGGCTTATATTGAGGTAGTAAGAATCCACCCAGTTGTCGGATAGAATGCGGGCTTTCCATCTTCGCCCGGTGCCGACGACGTATGTGGTGTCGTAAGAATTGAAAGTGCGGTCGGCCCAGTTGTACACGTCTACACAGAAACCCAGAAACGGAGGGTATTCCACGGTAGTGTCCGCCATATTCAGTTCCCTTTTTTTGAAGAGGTGCCACCAGTTGCGGTCGTTATCCGCCGCAGTATTGTCCGAGCCGGATACAGTGCGGGCCGCTCCGATGCTTACCGGAGCGAGCAGGAATGTTATTATAAGCAGTGTAAGAAGCCTGGTTTTCATAAGGCCGGCAATATGAATATGCTGTTTATAGGGATAATGCTTAAAGTGGGTGATATGTTCATTTTATCCCCCGCTTGTCGAGGGCTTGACGGTAACGTCTGGCATTTTGGGAATGCTCGGCGAAAGTGACGGCGAAATTATGAGTGCCGGAAAAATCCTCTTTAGCGCACATGTACAGGTAATCGTTAGGAGGGGAAGAGAGGAATGAATCGAGAGTGGCGCGCGAAGTGGTGCGTATCGGACCCGGGGGGAGTCCGGTGTGCAGATATGTGTTGTAAGGAGAGTTGACTTTGAGATGCTCACCCTTTACGCGACGTATCGTGAAATCGTTGAGCGCGAATCTTACGGTCGGGTCAGACTGCAGTCGCATATTCTTTTTCAGCCGGTTGAGGTATAATCGCGCGATAGTGCCTTTCTCGGTCGTGGCGTTGCTCTCTTCATCGGCTATTGAGGCAAGAATCATGGCATCGGCGGGTGTGATTCCCATCTCTGCCGCCTTGCGGCTGTTGTCGCCCTGATACCAGTAGTCCATATAGTTACGCCCGATTTTGTTTATCAGTTCTTCGGGCGATGCGCTCCAGTAAACCTCGTAAGTGTCGTCCATGAAAAGTGCCATAGCCTGAGGCGGTGTGAGGCCATACTGACGAAGATTCTCAGAGTCGGCGAGGTATCTTTTGAGAGAGTCGGCCGAGAAGTCGAGTTTTGACGCGATACGGTTGCAAAGGAGGTCGAGGCTTCGGAAACCGTTGATTGTCAGTCGTACCGGTGTTTGTCCGCCATAGGCGATGCGGCGCATGGTGCCGAAAGCGTTTGTGCCCTCTTCGATGGTGTAAAGGCCATGGCGTTTACTGAAATCCACCTTTTTCATCGAGGCAAGACGCATTACGTGCGAGGCGTATTTCTTGCCGTAATATTTTGTGAGGGTGTCGGCCACATTCTGTTCTGTCGCATTCGCGGGGATGCGTATGGTAGCCTCACTGTGAGTGTGAGAGAAGACGTAAGGGTAAAGCACGATAAGACCTATCGCTATAAACAACGTCAACCCCAGAAGGATGTAGAGCATCTTTCCGGGGAAACGTTTTTGTGTCTGTTTCTTTTTTATCGCCACTTGTTACGGGTTAATTTTTGACCAAAATCTAAATCGGGGTCAAAATTAATACATATTTGGAGCGGTGTCAAGAAATTTTAAAGAATTATTTCTCTTTGATTTTTTCGAGTGCGGGTTCGAGAGCTCGCAGACACAGGTCTACTGCTTCTTCGAATGTGTCGGCAGTCTTTGAGGCAAAGAGGTCGGGATTCTGCGGAACGATAATCTTCACCTGCGCCTCCTTGTTCATGGCTGTCTCCGGTTTCACTACTTTTAAAGTCACTTCGGCCTCGGTCATAGCCTCGTAGCGGCGGGCGAGTTTATCTATCTTTTTATTTATAAATGATGTGAGTTTCTCAGTTGCGTCGAAGTGGATCGCTTTGATAGTTGCTTCCATAATAATAGGGTTTAAAGTTAATAATGCGTTGAGACATCTTTGAGCCTTCTACGCATCCGCAAGAGAGAGACCGGATGCCGGATGATTTTGTCTCTTTATCCTATTAACAATAAAATCGCGAATTAGGTTTTAGACCTGCTGCCATAGATGATGAAGAAAGGCTATTTCTTCTCGTCTCTCGATCGTGGATGAGCTGAGGAATATGCCTTTTTCAGCTCGGCGAAAGAGAGATGAGTGTAGATCTGCGTGGTTGATAGCGACGCGTGGCCGAGAAATTCCTTGACCGTATCGAGCGAAGCGCCGTTGTTGAGCATGGAGGTGGCGAATGTGTGACGCAGGATATGAGGGCTTTTGCGTTGTGCGGACGAGGCGGAGAGTGCATCACGCACAATTCCATATATGGCGGTGCGGCTCAACGCGCCGTCTCTTCCGGCTATCAGCGGCTTGGGGGAGGGGAGGTCGGGAAAATGGCTGTCGCGAACGGTCTGCCACGTTCTTATTTCCTTTAAAAGTTGTTCGGGTAACGGCACGGTGCGCTCTTTTGAGCGTTTACCGAACACTTTGACTTCGCGCAGGGAGAAGTCTATGTCGGCGTCGGTGATGGTCCGCAGTTCTTCCCGTCTCAAACCTGTGGAATAGAGCAGCAGCATCACTATGTGCTGACGGAAAGATCGGAAATCGGCGGGATTATAGCTTGTCACAATCTCCTCGATCTCATTCTCCTTTACGAATTCAGGAAGGTGTTTGGGGGCTTTGGCGAGTACGATGTCGCTTGCCGGATTTGAGGTTATCGCTCCCCGTTTGAGCAGAAAACGGAAAAATGCACGCAGACTCTGGGTTTTACGCCGCAGGGTGAGTGCTGAATCTTCGGCGGCAATAGAGGTGAGCCACGCCCGGATGTCGGCGGTGGTGACGCTTGCAGGTCTGAACGCAGCCGGGTCTCCATCGGGCATAAGCCAGCGGACAAACTGCTCGATGTCACGGCAGTATGCCTCAACCGTATGTGGGCTGCGGTTCAGCTCATACCTCAGATATTTGGAAAATTCAGTTTTCACCTCTCTTTGTCTCAGCGTGCTTTCCGCAGCCACGGAGTGTCTGCATTACAGCGGTTGCGGCATCCCGCGACCCTATTCCCCGCTATCCTTATCTCTTATTTCTTCTCACTTCTTACTTCTTACTTCTTACTTCTCACTTCTCACTAATAAATACGACACAACAATTCAGCGCAGGCTCCGACGGGCTTACGCTGAATTGTGGTATACGTGGTGAAAAAGCGGTTTCTTACTGCTCAGCCTGACGAAGAGCCTGAACGTAAACTGCCTTCATCATCTTCTTGCGGTTTACTACAGAAGGTTTCTCAAAAGCCTGACGTGAACGGAGCTCTTTTACGATGCCGGTTCTTTCAAATTTACGTTTGAACTTCTTGAGTGCTTTCTCGATGTTTTCGCCTTCTTTTACGGGTACGATAATCATGTTTTTGTCTTGTTTATTTTTATTTCTAATTAATTTTAGCTTTCCTCCGGAAGGCAACATGCAGGCCCCGGCGGTATAAAGCGATGCAAAATTATATACTTTTCCAAACATGACAAAATTTTTTAGCAAAAAATCAGCTAAAATTTATCATATTTGGGGTTGCAGTGGTGTTAAATGGAGTTTATTCGGGTATTTCGGAGAGTGCAGCCTTGTCTTCGGCTGCCGCTTCCTCGTCATACCATTTGGAATACATCAGGTAATTCTTGGCGATACCGACGTTCATCTCCTTGGCTTTCTCCGGCTCCACCATCTTTACGAATTTGGCGGGAGCGCCGGCCCACATCTCATGAGGTCCGATCTTTGTGCGGCTGAGCACTACGGAGCCGGCGGCTACGAGCGCGCCTTCGCCGACAACTGCGTCGTCCATCACTACGGAACCCATGCCGATCAGTGCGTAGTCGCATATCTTTGCGCCGTGGATCACCACATTGTGGCCGATCGAAACGTCGTTGCCGATTTCGATGGTCGATTTCTGATAAAGTGTGTGCAGCACGCTGCCGTCCTGGATGTTGACGCGGTCGCCGATGCGGATAGAGTTGACATCGCCGCGGAGCACGGTGCTGTACCAGATGCTGCATTCGTTGCCGATCACTACGTCGCCGATTATTACGGCGTTTTCGGCAAGGAAGCAGTCTTTGCCGATTTCAGGGTAAAAGCCCCTGACTGGTCTGATTAAAGCCATTGTTTTTAAGGTGTTAGGTGTTAGGCTTTAGGCATTAGTTAATACTGAAAGCCTAACACTTTATCTTTTAATTATTTTCTTCTTATCTAAAACCTAATGCCTACGATCAGATTTTTGCGCACTTGGCTGCGAGCCACTGCTGCTCTTCGGGCTGGAGCAGGGGAGATAGGTCGTCGTATACCATCTGATGGTAAGCGTTGATCCATTCGATCTCGCTCTCGGTCAGGATGCTGCGCTCGATGAGACGGGCATCGTAGGGGAAGAGGGTGAGAGTCTTGAAGTTATAGAAATCGCCGAATTCGGTTGTCTCATACTGCTGCGTGGCGATAAGGTTCTCGATGCGGATGCCGTATTTTCCCTCGATGTAGATGCCGGGTTCGTCGCTGGTAATCATACCGGGTTCGAGCGGTGTGGGCACATCGTTGAGGCGGATGCTCTGCGGACCTTCGTGGCAGTTGATGAAGAAACCAACGCCGTGGCCTGTGCCGTGGTAGTAAGCCTTACCCTCACGCCAGAGGAACTGACGGGCGAGCACATCAAGCTGGCCGCCGCGTGTGCCTTTCGGGAAGATGGCCTGTGCGAGTGTGATGTGACCTTTGAGCACAAGTGTGTAGTCGTGGATCTGTTCGGCGGTGGGGGTGCCGAGTGCTACGGTGCGCGTGATGTCGGTGGTGCCGAATGTGTACTGACCTCCCGAGTCTACGAGCAGAAGGCCGTCGCCTGTGACGGGTATGCTGCTCTCTTCCGTAGCTTCATAATGCACGATTGCGCCGTGGGCGTTCCAGCCAAGAATGGGAGAGAAGCTTTCATCTACGCATGAAGGGTCGGCGAGACGGAGAGCGCGGAGGCGTCGGCCGAGCTCAAGTTCGTTAAGCGTGCCGGTGGGATATTCTTTCTCAACCATCATGAAGAAACGGGTGAGGGCCACGCCGTCCTTGAGCATTGCGGTGTGGATATTTTTGATCATCTCTGCGTTCTTGACGCTCTTGAGTTTGGCTACGTTTGATCCCCCGAATACGGGTGTGCAGCCGATGTTGTCGTAAAGACCGCGCGAGGTCTTCATCGGATCGATGAGCAGGCGCGTTTCTTTCGGAAGTTTCTGCACGAATTCGATCACGGAGTCGTAAGGCATAACCCCGATGTTGTATTTCTCAAGGTGCTTGGCTACCTCATCGCTCATTTTCTCTTTGTCGATGAAGAGGATGCGCTTGTCGTCGTCGACATAGAGATAAGCCACGAAGATGGGGGAGAAGGATATGTCGTTGGTGGTGCGCACGTTGGTGGCCCAGGCGATATCGTCAAGGGCGGAGAGCATCACGGCATTGCCGAGCTCACCCTTCACCTCTGCCATCAGGCGCTGCATCTTGCTGTCGACGGTCTCACCTACGATCGTCTCATCGTGAACGAAGAGCTTGTTTTTCGGACGCTCGGGGCGGTCGGCCCATATCTTGGCGATGGCGTCGAAATGATCGTTAAACTTGATATTGTTATCGGTCAGCTCTTGCTGAAGCTGCTGAGCCTGCGAGATTGAGAAAGTCATTCCGTCGATGCCTACGGTCTGGCCGGCGTTGACGTGTTCGGTAACCCAGTCCACGAGGTCGACGGCGTCGGGGCCGTCCTCCTTCATCATCTCGAAACCGGTGTCGCGCAGCTGGTCGGTAGCCTGAATGAAATAACGGGAGTCGGTCCATACGTATGCTTTGTCGGCAAGCACTACTGCTGTGCCGTTTGTGCCGTTTTCAGATTCAAAGCCGGTGAGCCATTCGCGGCCGCGCCAATGCTTCGGGGGGAGCTCGCTCTGATGCGGGTCTGTGCCGGAGATGATCACGCAATCCACTCCTTCAGCCTTCATCACATCGCGCAGCGAAGCGAGATATTCTGCATTCTTTTTCATATATGTGTATTTTATATGGTTTAATACGAAATTTTAGATTACAAATATAATAAATATTTAGCAGATTACAATTTTATATTGTAGGTCACATCGGTTTAGTCGGTGTGAAACTAAGCTTGCAAGGAGTACAATTGTAAATAATGATGAGACAATAGGCCCGCGGAGCGGGCTTAAGATGTCAACCCCGGGTGAAACCCGGGGGGTATCGCATATCCTCCAAACCTCAACCCACAGCGTGGGTGTCTCAACATTCATAGAACATGGCCCGGTATCTTTCACCCACTCCGTGGGTTCGGTGTGAGAGTGTATGTAACAATCCACGGGCTGACGCCCGCGGTTAATGACTTTAGCCCACTCCGTGGGCACGATTGCAGCAAACGTAGCCATCGTTGTTATTAGGTATTTTTTGTGGTGTAATAAAATGTCCTTTCGGGGGGGTAAAACTAAAATTGCGGAAATTTGACCAATTTTAACATTTCTTTGCATAAATCCGCATAGAATGCGGTTTTTTGTATCGAAATATGTATTAACTTTGCGTCAGAAAGCCGGCACAACCGGCAAAAAAGGCAAAGTAAGACAAGATGGCAAGTCTAAAAATCTTTTAAGTAATAGTGATATAAATTTGTAAGTTAGTGGTTGAGTAAGATGGTTGTTTGCTTGTGAAAGTAGGCTAAATCCAAAAAATCACATCACGGCGGGCGATTGGGAAATTGCCCGCCGTTGTTGGTTATATATGGTTCATTAGATGTCTGGCCTAATGGACATTTTCATCACTCAAAATGTCCATTAGGCCAGATGTCTTAAAGATAAAAACGTAATCTAAGCCGCGGAGCGGCGAGGTTATTGGTGACCCTACATGACGGAGCGAAGCGACGAAGTGTAGGGGCAGGATAGAAAGGTATAATGAGTGCCGGAGGTACGATGTTGTAAAGTATAAAGTACGCACGGGGCTTTCATAACATCATCGCTCCCCGACTCCTTTACTTATTCCTATCTCTTCCGTGCACTCCCTTCGGTCATGCACGGTTTCCAATAATATCATGCCTCCGGCATTATTCCTTTGACCGACGTTTGCTTTTTGCTTACTCGCGAATATGTGTTATATTTGCAGGCAATTTAATTAACTCACCAATTATTAATTATTAATCATTAATTATTAATTGCTTGGTCATGGAAAATAACAGATATGTGGTGCTTTTCGACACCCGCGAATCTTTTGAAAATATACTCCCGATAAGCTATACACGCCCCGTATCGGGCGTAAGGGTCGGCATACTTACCATAAAGGAGAAATGGCAGCGACTCATGCCTGCGCATTATTCCGCGCTGACCGCACTCTATCTGCGCGAGAAATTCCCGATTTGTCTCAATCCGGACGGAGCTACGCTCTTTGTTGCCGGCAATGTTCTCCCATCTGAAGATTTGGCCGGGAAAGTGTGCGCGCTTGCGGAGGGTGAGGCTTTGGTGAAAGAGAATGCGGTTATAGCTTTCTGTGGTAATCTTGATGATTTTACCTCATTGATGGGGGAGGATTTCAACTACACAGTCGGCAATCCCGACAATAGCCTCTCTGATGAACCGTCGAGCGTGATAATGAAAAAGGAATATGCCGGCGACGTGAAACGAATAAACTATGTGTTCGACATCTTCCGGCAGAACGGCGAGCAGATCAAGAGCGACTACCGCATGATCGTGAAAGGTGAGAGCCCCGTGGCTCCCGACCGCTCGGTGACTATAATCGGCGATATGCTCACTCCCGACGGTCTTCCCTCATTATATATAGAAGAGGGGGCAACCGTAGAGGGCGCGATACTCAATGTGAAGGAGGGCCCGATATATATAGGTAAAGATGCCAAGATAATGGAAGGCTCGTGCGTGCGCGGACCTTTGGCGCTCTGTGATCATGCGCAGATAAGGATGGGCTCGAAAGTCTACGGTTCGAACACCATCGGACCCTACTGCAAAGTTGGCGGCGAGCTTGACAATGTTGTGATGATCGGCTACAGCAACAAGGCTCATGACGGCTATCTCGGCAACGCCGTGATAGGGGAGTGGTGCAACCTCGGAGCAGGAGCGGTGGCGTCAAACCTTAAGAACGACTACTCCAAGATCCGTATCTGGAATTACTACAAGCAGAGCTTTATGCGCACCGATCTGCTCTTCTGCGGACTCGTATTTGGTGACCACTCAAAGGCCGGCATCAACACGATGTTCAACACCGCCACGGTGGTGGGTGTGGGCGTCAACCTGCACGGATCCGGATTCCCGCGCCAGTTTATCCCCAGTTTCTCTACCGGATCGCCCGAAGGAGGCTTTGAAAACGTACAGATCGACAAATTCATGGACACGGCCGGCAAAGTCATGGCACGTCGCGGATTGGAACTCACCGAAACCGACCGCCACATCTTCGAAGCCATCTACCGCTCCGCCTCCCGCTTCAAATAAGAGGTATGGACACATATTATCTAATTAATCGTAGCTATGGCAGCAGGGAAACCATGTAGGAAGAATTACCGGGAGATTTTTGAGGAGTGGCATGCGGAGTTTCCATTCCTGGAGCGGTATTCACCGACTACGATGTATGAGCGTGTCGGGCCGTTTATGATGGGGCTAAGATTAGAGAGGGATGAGGATGATGAGGATAAAACTGGATATTCCAATTATTATAGACTCTTCTATGAGATTGTACCTTTGTGGATTACTGATCCTAAACTGTGGGGTGCTTCTTTCATGGATGAATTGAGAATTGAGAGGAGGAAGTGGTTTAGGAAGGTCAGTAGGCAGGCTTGGGTGCAATATTGGCGACACGATCTTTTGTTTGAGGAGACATTAAAGGCGGCTAAAGCTCAGTATAGAACTGTTATCGGCCCGACTATTAGATTGGTCGATATGGTCGATTTCATAGAGGCTGCCTACAAAAGATCACACGATAACATCTCATCAATAAGGTTTAAATTGGAATTGGGATTAGGTGTGTATCTTAATAATGAGGCGTTGATAAACGAAGTGTGGCGTAAAATTGAAGAGGTTAAGTGTGATGTTGACCGATTTGAGTATAGGAATGGGTTTGGTTACGACGATTGGGTAAATAAGATGCATGAGTTTGCGGGTGACCGAGCCGGTCTCATGGCAAACATTGAACAAAACTGCACGCGCCCCCGAATCGCAAGATTGAATGTAGGAGAATTTACAGAGGTTGAAGATTACCGTCCGAAGACAAATTGGAGGGATCGGCTGTCGAGCCTGTTCTCTAAAGCCTAATGCCTAAAACCTAAAGCCTCGATAAAATCTTTGTTAAAAATTTGCGTAATTGATTAATGTTTAGTAACTTTGCATCGCTTAAAGAGCAAGATTCTACATCACGTGCGCCTAAATGATTGCGGGTCAGTCGTTTAGTGTGCATTATAGTGTGTGAAGACTGCTTTGTAAATTAAGGCAAAACAGACATAACAATTCAAATAAATCAAAAAAGAGACTAAGAATGCCAACTATTCAGCAATTAGTAAGAAAAGGACGCACAGCTCTCAAAGACAAGAGCAAGTCGCCTGCATTGGATTCCTGTCCTCAGCGTCGCGGTGTGTGCGTGCGTGTTTACACCACCACTCCCAAGAAACCTAACTCAGCAATGAGAAAGGTGGCCCGTGTACGTCTTACCAACGGTAAAGAGGTGAACAGCTACATTCCCGGAGAGGGTCACAACCTTCAGGAGCACTCAATCGTTATGGTGCGCGGCGGTCGTGTGAAAGACCTCCCTGGTGTACGTTACCACATCGTTCGCGGTACGCTCGATACTGCAGGAGTTCAGGGTCGCACTCAGCGTCGTTCCAAATACGGAGCAAAGCGTCCTAAAGCAGCCAAGAAGTAATTGAGGGTTGCACTTACATTAAAATCAAATCGTAAACACCCGTTTTTGATTTATTGGATGGCTAAAGGTTGAGTAAACTCCGCAAGAGAGCGGGGTTGAAGATTGCAAAAGCAGCCAAAAACAAAAACATTAAACAAGCAAAAATGAGAAAAGCAAAACCTAAGAAAAGGTTAGTATTACCTGATCCCGTTTTTCATGACGTCAAAGTGACTAAGTTTGTGAATCACCTGATGTATGACGGCAAGAAGAACACAGCTTTCACAATTTTCTACACCGCATTGGAGACTGTGAAGTCAAAAATGCCTAACGAGGAGAAGAGCGCGCTTGAAATCTGGAAAAAAGCTCTTGAGAATGTAACTCCTCAGGTGGAGGTGAAATCACGCCGTATCGGTGGCGCCACCTTCCAGGTTCCGACAGAGATCCGTGCAGATCGCAAGGAGTCTATATCAATGAAAAATCTTATTATCTTCGCACGTAAACGTGGTGGCAAGACTATGGCCGACAAGCTCGCAGCTGAGATCGTTGACGCATTCAATGACCAGGGTGGTGCTTACAAGCGTAAGGAAGATATGCACCGCATGGCCGAGGCTAACCGTGCATTCGCTCATTTCAGATTTTAATTTTGATATAAGAGAAAATGGCAAAACACGACGATCTTAGATTAACAAGAAATATCGGCATCATGGCTCATATCGATGCCGGAAAGACCACAACCTCCGAGCGTATCCTCTTCTACACAGGTCTTACACACAAGATCGGTGAGGTGCACGATGGTGCAGCTACAATGGACTGGATGGAGCAGGAGCAGGAGCGTGGTATTACAATTACTTCCGCCGCTACTACCACTTTCTGGAAATATAACGACGAGAAATTCAAAATCAACCTGATCGACACTCCCGGACACGTTGACTTCACCGTTGAGGTGGAGCGTTCGCTCCGCGTGCTCGACGGCGCTGTAGCCGCTTTCTGTGCGGTTGGCGGTGTTGAGCCCCAGTCTGAGACTGTATGGCGTCAGGCTGATAAATATAATGTTCCCCGTATCGGTTATGTGAACAAGATGGACCGCTCGGGCGCTAACTTCTTCGAGGTTGTGCGTCAGGTTAAGGAGGTGCTCGGTGCTACTCCGCTTCCCATCCAGATTCCTATCGGTGCAGAGGAATCGTTCAAGGGTGTTGTGGATCTCGTGACTATGAAGGCTATCTTCTGGCACGATGAGACTATGGGTGCTGAATACAGCATCGAGGAGATTCCCGCCAACCTTCAGGCTGAGGCAGAGGAATACCGCGACAAGATGCTCGAGACTCTCGCCGAGCTCGATGAGGCTCTCATGGAGAAATATTTCGACGATCCTTCAACTATCACTGTAGATGAGATCAAGGCTGCGATCCGTAAGGGCACGCTTTCAATGGCTGTCAACCCGATGATCTGCGGTTCTTCATTCAAGAATAAGGGTGTTCAGACACTTCTCGACGCTGTCTGCGCTTATCTTCCCTCGCCGCTTGATGCAGGTGCTGTAGAAGGTACCGCTCCCGGTTCTGACGAAGTTGAGGTTCGCGAGCCGAGCCCCGAAGCTCCGATGTCGGCTCTGGCGTTCAAGATCGCTACCGACCCCTATGTAGGCCGTCTCTGCTTCTTCCGCGTTTATTCAGGTGAGATCCCCGCAGGTAGCTACGTTCTCAATAGCCGTTCAGGTAAGAAAGAGCGTATCTCACGTCTGTTCCAGATGCACTCTAACAAGCAGAACCCGAAAGAATTCATCGGCTGCGGTGATATCGGTGCCGGAGTTGGTTTCAAAGATATCCGCACAGGTGATACCCTTTGCGACGAAAACCACCCGATCGTGCTCGAGGCTATGGAGTTCCCGGATCCTGTGATCGGTATCGCAGTTGAGCCTAAGACTCAGAAAGACCTCGACAAACTCGGTGTCGGACTTCAGAAACTTGCTGAGGAAGACCCCACATTCCGCGTAGAGACTAACGAGGAGACAGGCCAGACCGTGATCAGCGGTATGGGTGAGCTTCACCTCGACATCATCATCGACCGTCTGCGTCGTGAGTTCAAGGTTGAATGTAACCAGGGTCGTCCGCAGGTAACTTACAAAGAGGCTATCACCAAGCCCGTAGAGCTTCGTGAGGTATTCAAGAAGCAGACCGGTGGTCGCGGTAAGTTTGCTGATATCATCGTACGCATCGAGCCCGCCGACGACGATTTCGAAGGCAGCCTCCAGTTTATCGACGAGGTTAAGGGTGGTAACGTGCCTAAGGAGTATATCCCCTCAGTGCAGAAAGGGTTCCAGACTGCAATGAAGAACGGTGTTCTCGCCGGCTATCCCGTAGAGCGTCTTAAAGTCACTCTTCTCGACGGTAGCTTCCACCCGGTTGACTCTGACCAGCTCTCATTCGAGCTTTGTGCGATCCAGGCCTTCAAGAAAGGTTCTGAGAAGGCAGGTCCGGTTCTCATGGAGCCTATCATGAAGATCGAAGTCGTAACTCCCGAAGAGTCTATGGGTGACGTGATCGGAGACCTTAACAAGCGTCGCGGTCAGGTAGAGGGTATGGAGACAAGCCGCAGCGGTGCGCGCATCGTGAAAGCTAAGGCTCCTCTTGCAGAGATGTTCGGATATGTGACCGCTCTTCGTACGATCACTTCAGGCCGTGCAACTTCTACAATGTCGTTCAGCCACTATGCTGAGGTAAGCAACTCAATCGCAAAGAATGTCTTGACAGAATGTCAGGGCCGCGTAGACTTACTTAAATAAAATTAAAGTCATAACAACAATATGAGCCAGAAAATCAGAATCAAACTCAAATCTTACGATCACAACCTCGTGGATAAGTCAGCTGAGAAGATCGTAAAGACGGTCAAATCGACCGGCGCAGTTGTGAGCGGTCCCATTCCATTGCCCACTCATAAGCGTATCTTCACCGTAAACCGCTCCACCTTCGTAAACAAGAAGAGCCGTGAGCAGTTCCAGCTTTCATCTTATCAGCGTCTGATCGACATCTATTCGAGCACATCTAAGACTGTAGACGCTCTCATGAAGCTCGAACTTCCCAGCGGAGTTGACGTATCGATCAAAGTTTAATAAACGGTAAGAGAATATAACAGAATAAATCAAGGGGCGGCCTCGGCCACCCGCGGAGACCGCCCCAAAAATCAACCACAATAGTTTTAAAAAAGAAATGCCAGGATTATTAGGAAAGAAAATCGGAATGACATCCGTTTTCAGTGCCGACGGAAAAAACATTCCGTGCACTGTTATCGAAGTAGGTCCTTGTGTGGTTACCCAGGTTAAGACCTTGGAGAAGGACGGCTATCAGGCAGTTCAGGTAGGCTTCATGGACAAAAAAGAGAAGCACACCAACAAAGCCGAAGCCGGACACTTCAAGAAAGCCGGAACAACCAACAAGCGTCACTTGGCCGAGTTCAAATCGTTTGAGACCCTCCCGGGTCTTGGCGAAACGCTGACTGTGGATCTTTTCCAGGAGGGTGGTTTTGTCGATGTTGTCGGCACATCCAAAGGTAAAGGTTTCCAGGGCGTTGTAAAACGTCACGGATTTGGCGGCGTAGGCCAGAGCACTCACGGTCAGCACAACCGTCTCCGCGCCCCCGGTTCAATCGGTGCCTGCTCTTACCCTGCAAAGGTGTTCAAGGGTCTCCGCATGGCCGGCCAGATGGGCAACGAGCGTGTAACCGTTCAAAATCTTCAGGTGATCAAGGTGCTTCCCGAGCACAATTTGTTAATGATTAAGGGTTCGGTGCCCGGACCCAAAGGTTCAATCGTTTTAGTTGAGAAATAATGGAAGTAGCAGTATATAACATCAAAGGAGAGGACACCGGACGTAAAGTTACGCTCAACGATGAAGTGTTCTCACGCGATCTGAGCGAAGGTAATGCTGAGCACACCCTTTATCTCAATGTAAAACAGTTCCTCGCCAACCAGCGTCAGGGTACTCACAAGAGCAAGGAGCGCAGCGAAGTTTCAGGCTCTACCCGTAAGCTCGGTCGTCAGAAAGGTGGCGGCGGCGCACGTCGCGGTGACATCAACTCACCCCTGCTCCGTGGCGGCGGCACAGTGTTCGGACCCCGTCCGCGCGATTACCGCTCTAAACTCAACAAGAAGGTTAAGGCTCTCGCTCGTCGCATCGCCCTGACTTCAAGCGCTAACGATAAGAAGATCTACGTTATCGAGAACTTCACATTCGATGCGCCGAAGACCAAGGACTACCTGCAGATTGCCAAAGGCTTCAAGCTTGAGGACAAGAAGGTGCTCCTCGTTATGGCCCAGAACGACCGTAACGTGCTCCTTTCAGTGCGCAACGTGCCCAACGCCCTCATGGCTCAGGCTAAAGACCTCAACGCGTTTACAGTGCTTAACAACGATGCAATGCTCGTAACCGAGGATAGCGTCGCAATCTTGAACGAATTTTAAGCTTAGGAGAAAATAGAAATGGATATTCAGATTAAACCTATCGTTACAGAAAAGGCCACAGCCTATAGCGAGAAGGAGAATTGCTACACCTTTGCTGTGTCTCCCGAGGCCAACAAATTCCAGATCAAGGACCTTGTAGAGAAACTCTACAACGTTCGCGTGGAGAAAGTAAACACCGCCAGCTACGCCGGCAAGCGCAAACAGCGCTACACCAAGAGCGGCTTGATCCGCGGCCAGCGCCCGGCTTTCAAGAAAGCTTATGTAACCGTAGTTGAAGGACAGACAATTGACTTTTATAGCAATATCAAGTAACAATGGCAGTAAGAAAATTTAAGCCCACTACGCCTGGGCAGCGACACAAGGTTATTGGTGTGTTCAAAGGAACAATAACTGCTACCACACCAGAAAAATCTCTTACAGTCGGAAAACGTTCCACTGGCGGCCGCAACTCATCAGGACATTTGTCTACCCGCTATCGCGGAGGCGGTCATAAGAGAAAATTGCGTCTTATCGACTTTAAGAGAAATCACGATGGCGTACCCGCAACGGTTAAGAGCATCGAATACGATCCCAACCGCTCGGCACGCATCGCCCTTCTTTATTACAAAGACGGTTCGAAGGCTTATATCATCGCCCCCAACGGCCTTGAGGTAGGTCAGGTAATCATGAGTGGCAGCGACGTTGCTCCCGAGGTAGGTAACACCCTTCCCCTGAGCTCTATCCCCGTCGGTACGCTCATCCATTGTATCGAGCTCCGTCCCGGTCAGGGTGCCTGCATGGCACGCTCTGCCGGAACATTCGCGCAGCTCACATCACGCGAAGGTGATTACGCAATCATCAAATTGCCTTCTGGAGAAACAAGAAAAGTGCTTCTGACATGTCGCGCTACCGTAGGCGTTGTCGGCAACTCCGACCACGCTCTCGAGCAGAGCGGTAAGGCAGGACGTTCACGCTGGCTCGGTCGTCGCCCCCACAACCGTGGTGTGGTTATGAACCCTGTGGATCACCCGATGGGTGGTGGTGAAGGTCGCCAGTCAGGTGGTCATCCCCGTTCGCGCACTGGTCTTTACGCTAAGGGCTTGAAGACACGCTCGCCGAAGAAGCATTCTTCGAAGTATATAATTGAAAGAAGGAAAAAATAATTTGATTAATTGAGACAAGTATGAGTCGTTCGCTTAAAAAAGGACCATTTATCAGCGTTAAGCTTGAGAAGAAAGTGGCAGACATGGACGCAAGCGGTAAGAAAAATGTCATTAAGACCTGGAGCCGCGCTTCCATGATTTCACCCGACTTCGTAGGCCATACATTCGCAGTCCACAACGGCAATAAATTCATTCCCGTATATGTGACCGAGAATATGGTAGGCCACAAGCTTGGAGAGTTCGCACCGACACGCACCTTCCGCGGTCATGCCGGTAATAAGAAAAAATAATGGCCCGCATCATTAATTCAGAATAATAAGAATAACATACAATGGGTTTAAGAAAAAGACAATCAGCCGATGCTATCAAAGAGGCACGCAAAAGCGAGTATTTCGCCAAGCTGAATAATGTGCCCAGCTCTCCGCGCAAAATGCGCCTTGTGGTCGATATGATCCGCGGCCAGGAAGCTTTCAAAGCTCTCGGAATACTGAAATTTTCAAATAAAGAAGCTTCCCGCAAGGTAGAGAAACTGCTTCGTTCGGCAATCGCCAACTGGGAACAGAAAAACGAACGCAAGGCTGAGGCCGGCGAGCTTTATGTGAAGACAGTCTTCGTAGACTGCGCTCCCATGCTCAAGCGCCTTCGCCCCGCTCCCCAGGGCCGCGGCTACCGCATCCGCAAGCGCTCTAATCATGTGACATTGTTCGTTGACACTATTAATAACGATAAAGCTTAATTTGCAAAGATGGGACAGAAAGTTAATCCAATAAGCAACCGTCTCGGAGTGATCCGCGGTTGGGACTCCAACTGGTATGGTGGAAAGAAATACGGCGAGACCCTTCTTGAGGACTCCAAAATCCGTAAATATCTCCACACTCGTCTTGCAAAGGCAAGCGTGTCGAAAATAATCATTGAGAGAACCCTCAAGATGGTGACAGTGACAATCTGCACTTCTCGTCCGGGTCTCATTATCGGTAAGGGTGGAAAAGATGTGGACATCCTGAAGGAAGAGCTTAAGAAGCTCACCGACAAGGAGGTTCAGATCAACATCTACGAGATCAAGCGTCCGGAGCTGGATGCAGAGATCGTAGCTTCCAACATCGCCCGCCAGATCGAGAACAAAGTGGCTTACCGCCGCGCAGTGAAGATGGCAGTCGCCTCTACGATGCGCATGGGTGCCGAGGGTATCAAGGTTCAGGTTTCAGGCCGTCTGAACGGCGCTGAGATGGCTCGTTCCGAGATGTTCAAGGAAGGCCGCACACCGCTCCACACTCTGCGCGCCGATATCGATTACGCTTTGGTAGAGGCTCTCACCAAGGTCGGCATCATCGGTGTGAAGGTTTGGATCTGCCGTGGCGAAATCTATGGCAAGAAAGAGCTCACTCCGACTTACGCTATCGGTCAGAAAGAGACCGGACGTCAGCAGGGTGGCGGCCGCAAGGGCGGTTTCCGTAATAAGAAAAACAACAACCGATAAAAGCTCAATAGACTATGTTACAACCTAAGAAAACCAGATACCGCCGTTCGCAGAAAGGCCGTATGAAAGGTGAGGCCCAGCGTGGCAACCAGCTTGCATTCGGTTCGTTCGGCATCAAGACACTCGACTCCAAATGGATCACCGGCCGTCAGATCGAGGCTGCCCGTATCGCGGTAACCCGCTATATGCAGCGTCAAGGTCAGATCTGGATCCGTATCTTCCCCGACAAGCCCATCACTAAGAAGCCTGCTGAGGTGCGAATGGGTAAAGGTAAAGGTAACCCCGAAGGATTCGTGGCGCCCGTTACTCCGGGACGCATCCTGATCGAAGTTGAAGGCGTGCCCTACGATGTAGCCAAAGAGGCGCTTCGTCTGGCAGCTCAGAAACTTCCGGTGATCACCAAATTTGTGGTTCGCCGTGACTACGATCCCTCACAGAATGTCTAATAAAATTGGTTAAGTTTTACCCGGCATAAGGGTAAGACTTAACCTTTTTTTATAAAAAAGCGATAAAAAGACCTAAAAATTTTCATAATCGCAAATATTTCAGTAAATTTGCGGAAAATTTGGATTTTGCGGTGAGTTAAAATGCCTTCGGCACTGAGCACCGGCCTTTGGCCGACGTTCTCTCTTTACTCACTCGCGAATGATATTTGCAAGTGGATTCGGTTGTGTGGTTGGTCTCGCAACCCTATTAGCTTGCAATTAATCGCGTAAATCTGCGGGCATCGCCCAAGGCGGCTTGCAGACGGCATTTAGAAGAATCAATAAGAGTTAATTAATAATAATGAAAAAGGAAGAAATCAAGGAATTAAGCATTCAGGAGCTGACAGCCCAGATAGAGGCTGCAGAGAAGGCTTATCGTGAATTGAAAGTAGCGCACGCGATATCTCCCGTTGACAATCCCGCGAAGATCACCCGTGATCGTCGCGATATTGCCCGCTTGAAGACAGTGTTGCGCCAGAAGGAGATTGCCGCCAAGGCATCCGCTTCTGAAGTAAAGTAATCCCGTAAACTATTTTTACAAATGGAAGAGAAAAGAAATTTGAGAAAAGAGAGAATCGGGGTTGTTTCCAGCAACAAATGTGACAAGACTATCACAGTCGAGATCAAGTGGAAAGAGAAACACCCGATTTACGGAAAGTTTGTCAACAAGACAAAGAAGTATCATGCTCACGATGAAAACAACGAATGCTCTGTAGGCGACACAGTCCGTCTGATGGAGACCCGTCCGTTGAGCAAAACCAAGAGATGGAGACTGGTAGAAATCATTGAAAAAGTTAAGTAATCATGATCCAGACAGAATCCCGATTGACAGTAGCGGACAACAGTGGAGCGAAAGAAGCTCTCTGCATCCATGTCCTCGGCGGTACAGGCCGTCGTTATGCCAGCGTTGGTGACATCATCGTAGTATCAGTGAAAAGCACCATTCCTTCTTCCGACGTGAAGAAAGGAACAGTATCGAAGGCCGTTGTGGTACGCACCAAAAAAGAGATCCGCCGTCCGGATGGCAGCTACATCCGTTTCGACGACAACGCATGTGTGCTCCTCAACAACGCGGGTGAAATCCGCGGAACACGTATCTTCGGTCCGGTGGCCCGTGAATTGCGTGCAACAAACATGAAGATTGTTTCACTTGCACCTGAAGTTCTTTAATCGTCTTAAACCGTAAGAAAATGGCAAAACTCCATATAAAGAAAGGCGACATGGTCTATGTCAACGCCGGCGACGACAAAGGCAAGACCGGGCGTGTGCTCAGCGTGCAGGTAAAGAAATCGCGCGCAATCGTTGAGGGTATCAACATCGTGTCGAAGAGCACAAAGCCTAACGCAAAATATCCCCAGGGAGGAATCGTAAAGATCGAAGCTCCCGTGCATATTTCTAATTTGAACGTAATTGACCCCAAATCCGGCAAACCGACCCGTATCGGTCGCAAACTCAACGATGCCGGCAAGTTGGTGCGTTATTCTAAAAAATCAGGAGAGGAGATCAAGTAATGGAAACAACACTCAGCAAAGACTATAAGGAAAGAATAGTTCCTGAGCTCACCGAGGAATTCAAATACTCGACACCCATGCAGGTGCCCCGCCTGGAGAAGATCGTAATCAACCAGGGTCTGGGTGGTGCTACTCAGGATAAGAAGCTTATCGAGACAGCAATCAACGAGCTTACAGCCATCACCGGTCAGAAAGCCGTGCCCACACTTTCAAAGAAAGATATCTCAAACTTCAAGCTTCGTAAGAAAATGCCTATCGGCGCGATGGTTACACTGCGTCGTGACAAGATGTATGAATTCCTGGAGCGTCTGGTGAAGGTGGCCCTTCCCCGTATCCGCGACTTCAAAGGCATCAATTCTAAGCTCGACGGCCGCGGCAACTACACGCTCGGCATCACAGAGCAGATCATTTTCCCCGAGATCAACATTGACAATGTGCCGAAACTCCAGGGTATGAACATTACCTTCGTGACATCAGCCAACACTGACGAAGAAGGTTTCGCACTCCTTAAGAA
>JAIEAO010000120.1 GCA_029071345.1 Muribaculaceae bacterium
CAAGATAAACGTAGCAGAAGAATATCGCCATGTCGCGCACGGGGGTGAGCCAGAGCTGGATAGTGGAGTTGCACGTCAATGTGGCTTGCATACGGAACCATCCCGCCACAAGGCATGTGACGATCAGCACCGGCACCGAATCGGTGTTGGCACAGATCAGGTTGGCTATGATGAGCACCGTGCCGCAGACCAGCAGCTGGACGCGGTTGGAGAAACGGAACTTTATGCGGAACATCACGGCAAAGTTGATAGACATACCGATCAGCGACGCATACCCGGCCATCAGTATATCCTGCTGCATGAGGGCTGTGGTGCCCGCCATGTCGGTGACGGCCGCGAGATAGAGTCCGCCGGAGAACTGGATAATCAGTACGAAGAAAATGAATATCCAGGGTTTCAGACGACGCGGCACGAAGTTAGGCACGTCCGGGATGTCGAACGGCCCGCTGTGAAAATGATGGTCAGCCATATCAGTATTTCACTTCGCACTCTACATTCATCCCGGCGCGCAGGCGTGCCATATCATCAGGGTTATTGTCTTTAGCAAACTCAATCCTCACAGGGATGCGCTGGCGCACTTTCACGAAGTTGCCGGCGGAGTTATCCTGTGGCAGCAGCGAGAGGCTTGCTCCTGTTGCAGTTGATATGGCCTTCACCTCACCCTTGAAAACTACGTCGGGGATTGCATCAACCTTGATTTCAGCTTTGTATCCCGGTTCGATATGCTTCAGTTGAGTCTCCTTATAGTTGGCGGTTACCCACACCTCGGCGGTGTCTACGATGTCAAGCAGGGTCTGACCCGGTTGGATAAGCTGGCCCACCTGAATCTCCTTGCGCGAGGTGTAGCCGTCGCACGGAGCCACGATTACGCAGTATGACAGATTAAGCTCCGCGGTCTCCAGCATGGCCTTCGCAAGTTCGATACCCGCTTCCGACTGCGATATGCGCTGGCGTGTTTCCTCAACTACGGTCGAGGTTGCCGAACGCTGACGAGCAAGTGTCTCATAACGAGCTTTCTTCGCTTCAAAGTCGGTCTTTGCCAGATCATACTGCTGCTTTGTCACAGCCTCCTTCTCAAGCAGACGGGTATAGCGGTCAAGGTCGGTCTTTGCCTGCTCCATCAATACTTTGGCTTCTGAAATCGAGGCCTCCGACACGGATACGTTGGCAGACGCAACGCCCACGCTTCTTCCAGCAACTTCCTTGCCGGCCGTAGCATTGGCATAGTCGGCCTTAGCCTGCGCCACACGGAGACGCATATCGGCATCGTCGATGATTACGAGAGTGTCACCCTTCTTCACCGGCTCGTACTCATTGAAACGGATTTCGCGGATATATCCCTGCACACGACTGTTGACCGGTACGATCTGCTGGCAGACCTGAGCGTTGTCGGTGAATTCCACGTTGCCGGGATGGATAAACTTACGGACGATGATAATTGCGGCGATGGCAATTACGGCTAACGACAATATATATGAGATGATTTTCTTTGTGCGGTGGTTCATATCTTTCCTGTTGTGAATAGAAGTTTATAATAGTAATATATGATGTTGATGCGGGCGTTGACAAGGCGTTGCTCCGCATCGAGTTTTGAATTGGAGGCGTCGAGGAGGTCGGTGATGAGCGCCATATCGGCGTAATAGCGCGTAGACACTGTGGAATAGTTGCGGTCGGCAAGTTCCACGGCCTTCTCGCCGGTCTTCAACTCCTCGTAAGCCTCGAGATAACGGGTATAGTCGGCGCGGACGTCAAGGCTCAGCGACTGACGGGCGGCATCGAGGCGGTCGATGGCGTGCTGAGTGGCTATCTTGCGTTTAGCCAGCGATTTGTTGCTCTTATAAAGTGAGGCGAGATTATAGGTGACACCAACTCCGGCATACCAATAACTGAGGTTACGGTTGATCGGAGGAACCTCCACAAGGATGGGGCCGTCGATGGTCCAGCCGGCCTGCAGGCCGATTTTAGGCAATCGTTCGCTCTTGACCAGATTCTCGGCCTTGCGGTTGATTTCCACCTCAGTTCCGGCAAGTTTGAGAGCCGGAGCATTTGCCTCCGCCTCATTTTGCCATGCACTTTCCGAAGCCGACGGCAGAGATTTAGAGAGGATCGCATTGTCGGGAACAATAACAGTTCCCTGTTCAAGACCGGCAGTGACTACGAGATTATTGTTTAAGATTTCGAGGGTGTTGTTAATGCGGATAAGCTGCAGCTCTAAATTGGAGACAAGAAGCTCATAACGGGTGATGTCGTTGCGCAATGCAACCCCTTGCTCATATCGCGCATTCATCTCCTCAAGCACCTTGCGCGCCTGAGCGATATTGTTTTCAATAACCTTGCGCAGATTGGTGTACTTGTAGATGTCGAGATAGAACCCTGTCAAACGGAAGCGGATATTATCGCGCTGTAGCTCGGTGGCGTAACGCGAGGCGGTAGACTTAAGTTCCGCAAGCTCGATACCTGTCGTGATAGCGCCGCCGGTGTAGACCGGCTGGGTCACGTTTATCCCTAAACCGTTACCAAAATGGGGGATAGGTGCTTTCTGATAATCGGAGAAATTGCGGCGCGTGGTGAAACCGTCGCCAATAAAGCTAATCGAGAGGGTTGCGTCAATGTCCGGCAACCGTTGGCTCTTGGCCACGGCAATTTCTTGACGTGCCTCTTCCTCAGCCGTGAATGAAGGGCGGAGTTGCACGCTGTTGGTCTCGGCAATTTCAAAAAGTTCTTCCAAGGAGATAACCTTCTGCTCCGCACCGTACGCACGCAATCCGCCGCTCAGCAAAGCCGCGCATAGCAGCCCTGCGAGCAATCTGTGATTGTTCATAAGGAAATAATTATGGGAAATTAATAATTACGTAGATGATGATTCACGCGAGACGGCGAACCGGAGCAGTGCTTTTCCAGTTTTCGAGATACCCCCAATTTCTTACAGCGGGGTATGAAACGTTAGTGATAGATAGGGTAGTGGTATACATTTACAGCGCAACTCTTTGTGAATTGCGCTGCAAAATTAATAAAAATTTCAATATAGGCGAATCCCAAAATTCAATATCGCGACTTGACAAATATTAATTCTTTATCGTATTTGAATTCTGATTGTAAGCTTTAGCAACGCATTTCCACTCGCCGTTAAGTTTAAGCAGAAGCAGGAAATCGGTAAAGTCGATTGAGCCGCCCCAGCCCTCTTCAAGTACGCGGACCACTGCTACTGTCTCTTCAACTGCGAGTACATCAATTCTTGCTTTGAACTCAGCCCCTGCGCCTACGGTGTCTACGTTGTGATAGAACTGCTCGATAGATCCGCGCTCTTCAACACCGTTCAGGATGCCGAAAAGCACCGCATCGTCGGTAAACAGAGTCCTGGCATACTCGCTGTTACCCTCGGCAACGCTCTTAACGAATTTCTCAGCAGCCTTTGCCACTGCATCATATTCTTTGATTTCGTCTCTCATATTTTTGATGTATTTGTTTTATTTTATGATTGCAAAGTTATAACGGTGTGGTCTAAAAATCAAGTACCGAAAAATTATTCATATACCGAAAATTTTTTCGGTATATGGAAATTAGACAGTTATTGACTAACTTTGCATTGATAAACCAAACGAAAGGGAAATACAATGGCATACGAGAAGAAAATACCGGTGGATCTTGACTGCCCTCTGCGGTTGACCATGAGTCTGATTGAATCCAAATGGAAATCCTGTATCCTTGATGAATTGAGAAGCGGTGAACCTTTACGACCAAGCGAAATCCACAAATGCCTGCCGGAAGCAGCACCGCGTGTGCTCGACATCCAGCTGAAAGAGATGGTGGAGGACGGTCTCGTTGAAAAGACTATCTTTCCCGAGCTTCCGCCCCGCTCTGAATACAAAATAACCGATCTTGGTCTGTCGCTTATACCCATCATCGACCAGATGCTCAAATGGGGCGAAGATCACTTCGACATCTTCGAGCGCAAATACCGCAAACAATAACGCCAAATTAATAAGCCCCAATGACTTTAAAGGTTTCTTCTGCGGAGTATACTTATATCATAATTTGGAAAGTTAAAATGTTTTTATTAACTTTGTCACCATGGTAATAATTACGACGGTAATAAAGTATGAAGTTCTATAATCGGACAAAGGAAATAGAGGAGCTGAGACGGATACAAGGTCGTGCCTTTGACTCACGGTCAAGGATGACTGTCATAACCGGTCGGCGCCGTATCGGCAAGACTTCGCTTGCTTTGCGTGTCACGCAAGGGGATCATCCTACTGTATATCTATTCGTAAGCAGAAAAAACGAGACGGCATTGTGTGAAGAATTTGCCGGACTGATTTCATCGGCTCTTGATTGTTATGTACCGTCGGAGATAAAGTCTTTCAAGTCATTGTTCCAGATGTTGATGGAGCTTGCGAAGACGCGCAAGTTCAACTTGATCATTGATGAATTTCAGGAGTTTCACAACATCAATCCGTCGGTTTACAGCGATATGCAGAATATCTGGGATTCATATCGTAATGATACTCATGTCAATTTGCTTCTCATGGGATCTGTGTATTCAATGATGCATAAGATCTTTGAAAATTACCACGAACCGCTCTTTGGCAGAGCTGATGCCATGATACGCCTTTCAGGATTCGGTACAGATACAATGAAAGAGATTATGCGGGATTTTCGACCGGACTATACCAATGATGAATTGCTCGCATTATATACCATCACAGGCGGAGTGCCGAAATATATCGAGTTGTTATGCGACGATACGGATCTGTCAATTGAGGGAATGTTTGATTATGTAGTGCGGGAAAATTCCCTTTTCGTAAATGAAGGTCGTAACCTGTTGATTGAAGAATTCGGGAAGGAGTACGGTTTATATTTCTCTGTATTGAGCTGCATTGCATCCGGTATCAACACTCAGGGAGCAATCGAAAGCGCGTTAGGTGGAGTTACAGTTGCCGGTCATCTGAAACGCCTGATCGAGGATTATTCGCTCATCAAGCGAGTTCGCCCGATTTTGTCAAAGCCCCGATCTCAGAATGTGCAGTATGAGATCAACGATAACTTCCTGCGTTTCTGGTTTAACTATTTTGACCGGAATCAGACATTGGTAGAGCTTAACAACTTTGAATATCTGCGTCAGATCGTCCTCTCTGACTACTCAACTTTTTCAGGTCTTGCGCTTGAAAAATGGTTCCGTCTGAAAATGATGGAAAGTCATAAGTATTCGGATATCGGCTCATGGTGGGAACGCAAGAAGGGAAAGGAAGCCAACGAGATTGACATCGTAGCTCTTTCAATTGATGGGAAGACTGCTCTTGTAGCCGAGATAAAACGTCAGCAACGCAACTACGACCACAAAGCATTTATGGAGAAAGTGGACTGCATCAAAGCAAGCATCTTATCAAAATATAAAATCGAAACACATCTATTTACTTTGGAAGATATGTAAATAAAAATAAGATTATGAACGCGCGTTCATAATCTTATTAATTGTGTTATTAAGTTCATTTAGAGAGTGGGTTAGAAGAGGCGGAGCATGGCGTTTTGGTCGGCGAGGTCGTCGAGGTATTTGCGGCGGTCGTCTTCAATCATTCTGTCGAATTCGGCGGCATAGTCGGCGATAACCTCGGGATTGCGTCGCCATTCATCGCTGAAACGTGAAGATATCCATGCTCTCTGAAGGTTGGCGTAATGTCGCGATGAGTTCTCAAACACTTCCTCCACTTTGTTTACGCTCTTCATCTCCATTGCTTTGACTAATAGGTGCTTCGGCATCAGCAATCCTGCCACATCAATCCAAACCGCGGCTTCTGATCCCGGTTCGCGAGGAGGGAAACCAAGCTCGGCGGTGTGCGTATGCAGGTATTTATAGATGGCGAGGCGGTAAAGATAAGCGGCGCGTTCGAGTGCGGCACGTGAGAATTTCATACCCTTATATCGCAGGAATCGGTCGTCATCTGCCGGACGGGCAAGTAACGATGCGATAATGTCGAGAGCGTTGAGCATAGTGTCGACGGTCAGGGGGTTGAGCACGTCGAAGATGATACGGTCGTGAAGAGGGAGCTTGCGCTTCTGCCGACGGTCGCGGGCGGGCCATTTCTTTTCATCTCGCAATAGTCCGCAACTGCGTAGCATTGCTCCGGGAACAACTACGGTCGCCCCCTTTTCGTCGCCGAAGAGATATGAGAACGGAAATTCCGAAGAGTCCGGATGTGTCTTATGTTGCCCCATGAGGAGGGAGAATGCTCCGATCTTTGCGCCTAACATAAGATAGGAGAATGAAGAGGTTTTAACGCCTCTTTCGAGGATGCCCCAATGCACCGGCCCGAGTTTATACATATGGTTGCTCTGATTAGTACCGCTGCCGGCATTCATGAAACTTGTCTGGCAACCGATAAGGAGTGTGGATTTGTGCATGCTCACAGTGTAAGGTCCGGCAAACACGGCGCAGGCCTCGCCGTTTTCAAGCGAGCAGTTGGCGAAGAAGAGCGAGTCGTGGGCTGTGAAACCCTTCTCAAGCATCGCTCCCTGACCGATATAGCAGTTACGGATAATGGCGGCGGAATCGGCCGATCCGTCTTCGATAATGAAGTTTTCGGCGTTGACACCCTCGCCTATTCGCGACAGAGCTTTCCCGGACGCCGCATTGTTGATTATGCTTCCGTTTTTAAGATAACTTGCCCCCTCGATATGCACTTCATGGTCTATCGATACATTGATTATCCTCCCGCAGTTGCGGATCACGGCGCGGTCGCCGATCGCTCTTGAAGGCTCGAAACCGTGGATATGATCGTCGAGCATCTCCTTAGCGTGATTATGTGCCCAATTCGGGTCGCGCGCAATGAGCATCGCCATCTGTGCTGAAAGTCCGGGATAGATCCTTACGCTGCGGGACCCCGTCTCATCGAATACGCACACCTCTGTGCCGATGCCGCAAACGGCCTCGGGTTCCATCTCCAGGAGTCCGACATTCTCGATCGTCACATCATTGCCGATACGGATGTCACCGGCAAATCTAACGTTGCGTATGCGCGACAGGTCGGTACCGTCACTGATATGCACCCGGCTCCAGTCGTCGCTTACGCAGCCGTTATCTTCAAGGCGGCGTATCTCCCACCATTTAAGTTCTCTGTAATTATGCTTTGTTGCCATTTAGTGTCAGCTTACTCCTCAGTCTCGAGGTCGTCATATTTCTGGAAAAGGAAGTCGTTATAGGGGAAACGCTCGGTGTGAATCTCCTTTGCCTTCTCATAAAGCATCTGTTTCAGCTCGTCGATATTTGTCTTATCCTTTGCTGAGATGAAGACGCAGTTGTTATCCATCTTCGCCATCCAGGTTTTCTCAAACTCCTCAAGCGAGATATTCTCGCGCGTCTTGGGTGTGAGATCATCGGGATCTTTCGGCGTGTATGTGAAAGCGTCAATCTTATTGAAAACAAGAATCATCGGTTTGTCAGCAGCGCCACAGACCTCTGAAAGTGTCTTGTTGACAACCTCAATCTGCTCCTCGAAATTCGGGTGACTCACATCGACAACATGAACGAGTATATCGGCCTCGCGCACTTCATCGAGCGTAGACTTAAAAGAATCCACAAGATGGGTCGGGAGCTTGCGGATGAAGCCTACTGTGTCTGAAAGGAGGAAGGGAAGGTTATCGATAATAACCTTGCGCACAGTCGTGTCAAGTGTGGCGAAAAGTTTGTTTTCTGCAAAAACATCGCTCTTACTCAGCAAGTTCATGAGCGTGGATTTGCCGACATTGGTATATCCTACGAGCGCTACACGGGTGAGTTTACCACGGTTTTTGCGCTGTATGCTCTTCTGGCGGTCGATGCTTTTCAACTCCTCTTTCAGGCGAGAAATCTTGTCGAGGATGATACGGCGGTCGGTCTCGATCTGAGTCTCACCCGGACCTCGCATACCGATACCGCCTCGCTGGCGCTCAAGGTGGGTCCACATCCTTGTCAGTCGTGGCAGCAGATATTGATACTGCGCTAGCTCCACCTGCGTGCGGGCCGTGGCTGTCTGCGCACGTTTGGCGAAAATATCGAGGATAAGGCTTGTTCGGTCAAGAATCTTAACCTTAAGCTCGCGTTCGATATTCAGCACCTGCTTAGGCGAAAGGTCGTCATCGAAGATTACGAGACCTATCTCATTATCTTCGACATGCTGGCGAATCTCCTCCAGCTTACCTGTGCCGACGTAAGTGCGCGGGTTCGGGTATTCCAGCCTCTGCACGAACCGTTTCTCAGGCTCGGCCCCGGCTGTGCGTGCCAGAAATGCAAGCTCATCGAGATATTCGTTGCACTTCGCTTCGTTCTGTACCTTTGAAATCAGACCCACGAGCACCGTGCGTTCGTTGGCCTCCTTATTTATAATGTTATCTTCAATCATCAGTTATCAGTTATCAGTTTTCAGCTTTCAGCTTTCAGTTTTCAGTAGTCTGTAGGGACGCACCATGGTGCGTCCGTGCGGGAGATCGGTAAGATTCTTCCGCAAAGATAATAAGTATCTCTGATTGTTACAACAAATAACGAGCCGCAATCGGTTTTGATTGCAGCCCGTTTTAGGAAATAATTTTTGGATTCAGTAAAAAGTGGATGATAAAGCCCGGAACGGGCGAATTAATAATATCCCCGCCTGGAGCCGGCGAAGCCGGTGGAATGTGGGGTTGCTGTCACTCCAAGATCCAATGCCTCATCATGGAATAAAAGAAAACGTAATTATCAAGTAATGTTTTAACTTCAAAAGCTTTACCAGTAATCTATTCAAAAATAAAAAGTGCTCTGATTGTATACTTTACAGTATATTTCTTCTTGTTAATTGTTAATATCATAATACAAAAATAGCACCACCTAAAAGATGATGCTTTATTCATTTTAGGTTTGAATTATTTATCATTCAACCTTTGAATAACCATGCAGTAATAAATGCGCTTAGTATCATGGTAATTGTTAAAAGAATCAACTGAATACGTCTTGTCAATCTTGCATCTTTTTCTCTATCAAATTCATCCATAGTCATATCATTTTAAGTTTTCACAAAGATACTACTTATTTATGACATACCCACTGTCTTTTACGCTAAAAATCACTAAATCAACAAAAAATAATGGCTATCCTTATTAAGAACAGCTATTTATCAGATAAATTTTGAGTGATTCAATTAAGCCGCAACAACTTTCTTAAGTTCACCAACACCTGTGAAATCAACAGTGAATGTAGCATTATCACCGTTAGGTGCATTGGATAGGCGAAACAATAAAATTACTGGACCTCTTCGAGGCCCAGTTTAAGGGGGATTATCTACCCCAATCTCCGCTCGGTTCGCTTAGCTCCCTTACTCCGAATGGGGCTATTATTAATTAACCTCTTCGAGGTTAAGAGGATGAAATTTTTACTTTTTCGAAACTTTGTTGTAACGTGCGTTAAGACCCTCCACCACTTCGTCGGTGATGTCAAGTTCGGGATCTATGTAAAGTGTAGAAGCTTTCTGGAAGATTGCGTCATACCCACGGGTCTTGTTGTATTCTTTCACAAACTGTGTGATGGAATCAATCACGGCCTGCTGGCCTTGAAGAGCAGCATTTTGCATATTTGTCTGTAGCGAAGCCATTGCCTTCTGTGCTTCGTTCTGAAGATTGTTGAGGGTCTGTTCGTCCTGACGGTAAGATGCTTCGGAGAGATAACCATTGTTCTGCATCTTATTCTGCATGGTGTTTGCAAAATTCTGAATTTTAGTAGTATGGTGCTTCTCAGCGCTGGCCATATTGTTCTGCATACGCAGCATCTCCTCATTGAAATCCTTTGCAAGGTTATACTTGCTCAACACGGAGTCGAGATCCACATATCTGTAGTTGGGGAGAATGTGATTCGCAGTTTTTGAAGTCTTCTCTTGTTTTGCAGGAGCGGCTTTCTTGTCATCGCCTGATCCGCATGCTGTAGCGCAGAGGGTCAGTATCGCCAATGATGCTACTAAAATTGACTTGATCTTTTTCATTTTATTTTTATATCTGAATTATCTTGTTAGAGTTGTCTGTCACATATACCTTTTAAGGTCTTATCCCTTCTTGTTGTCTTGAGCTTTGGGGCCCGGATGGTGGTGACAACCGGCCGATTTTACACCCGCAAAGCGGAATGACAACAAAAGTAGTGATAATCCTATAAATAGCGTAATAAGAAGTGTAATTTTCACTTTTTTTAAATTTCGTATTAGGTTATGTGAATGCAAAATTAACTAAAAAATTGAAAAAAGAGCCTTTTTCTCCGATTATTTTGTTAACTTTGAAGAGTTTCGGGCGTATTTTAGGCTTGCGAAGCTTATGGTTTAATCATAAAGACGGGGATAAAGGTGCCCGTCAGGACTTGGATTAGCCAATTAACATAATGTATAATATAAATAAAAAACGATAGTAATTATGGAAGTAAAAGACCTTAAACCGGAGTTAATCTGGAAATGTTTTGACGAAATCACCAAGGTGCCCCGTCCTTCATGCCATGAGGAGCAAATAAGAGATTTTCTGCTTAAATTCGCTAAAGAACATGGCATTGAGGCAGAGACAGACAAAACAGGAAACGTCGTGATGCGCAAGCCGGCCACTCCCGGATGCGAGAACGCACCGGTCGTTATCCTACAGTCGCACATGGATATGGTTGCTGAGAAGAACAACGGCGTTGACCATGATTTCCTCAAAGATGCTATCGACACATACGTTGACGGAGATTGGGTAAAAGCGCGCGGCACCACACTTGGCGCGGACAACGGTATCGGTATGGCTGCCGCTATGGCCGTGATGATCGACAAAACTTTGAAGCACGGACCGGTTGAGGCTCTTTTCACTGTTAATGAGGAGATAGGCCTTGAAGGTGCGCAGAATCTTGGCAAAGGTATGATCAAAGGTTCGATTCTTCTTAACCTCGATTCTGAAGACGATGGCGAAATCTTCGTAGGTTGCGCCGGTGGTATCGACACTACAGCGACATTCACCTATCACCGCAGCTATACTCCCGAGAACTTCAACTATCTTAAAGTCTCGGTGAGCGGTCTGCTCGGCGGACACAGCGGAGGCGACATCCATCTCGGTCGCGCCAATGCCAATAAGGTGATCGCCCGTTTCATCTGGGAATGCTCTCAGAAGTGGCCCATCACGATCTGCTCGTTCAACGGCGGAAATCTCCGTAATGCCATCCCGCGTGAGGCTGAGGCCGTGTTTGGAATCCACAGCGATCATCTCGAAGAACTTAACCATTCTCTCAAGAAATACGCTAACGAGATCCGCAATGAATATGCCGGGGTTGAGCCGCAGATGGATCTTAAGATCGAGGCTGTGGATCGTCCGGAAATATGCATAGATTCCGACACATCTCTCGCCCTTATCCGCGCCGTCTATTCCGCACCTCACGGAGTGATCTCCATGAGCCGCGACATCGAGGGTCTTGTTGAGACTTCAACCAACCTCGCGAGCGTTAAGATGAAAGATGAAGATAAGATCGTGATCACCACTTCACAACGTTCCTCTGTTGAGAGTCGCAAGAACGACATCGCCGGTCAGGTGGAGGCTCACTTCCAGCTTGCCGGAGCAGAGGTTGACCACAGCGACGGTTATCCCGGCTGGGCTCCCAACATGAATTCCCCCATCATGAAGATCACTGCCGACGCTTACGAAGAGCTCTTTGGCGTTAAGCCTGCCATCAAGGCTATCCATGCAGGTCTTGAGTGCGGCCTCTTCCTTGACAAATATCCCCACCTCGACATGGTGAGCTTCGGCCCGACCATGACAGGTGTTCATTCTCCCGACGAACAGCTGCTGATTCCGACAGTCGAGAAATTCTGGCGTCACCTCTGCCGTGTGCTGGAGAAAGTGGCTGAAGCATGAAATCCCTGCTTACCGGTGTATCCATGGTGACGCTTGTCGCCATGGGTTACGCCGGATGTATCCCTGCTCAGAACGGGAATCACAACGCCTCGGAAATTGCTGCGAACGACTCCGTTCGGCTTGTTGTCGATTCCGTCGCGGCTGATTCCGGCTGTGTGCAGACGAGGTCAGGTCGTATAATTAATGAGGCTGACCGCTACACCAAGCTCACCGACGAGGATTTTGCAATCGTGGCCGACGAGTTGGGTGTTGAGATCGCTGCCATCAAGGCTGTGGTGCTCATTGAGGCAGGTGTGAACATGAAAGGATTCTGGGCACCGGGTGTGCCGGTTATAAATTTCGACCGCACGGTCTATAACCGCGTCCGCTCCCAAGCTCCCAACAAAGCCGGAGCGAAGGGGGAGAAGGTGCCGTCAGGGCTTACGGGTTATGCGCTTCGAGAGTGGACCCAGCTCATCAATGCCCGAAAGGTCAACGCGCAGGGAGCCAATATGGGAACATTCTGGGGAATGTTTCAGATCGGTGGCTTCAATTATAAGAAGTGCGGATGCGAGACAGTTGATGAAATGGTGAAGCTGATGTCGGAATCCGAATTCAGCCAGCTTGAGGTTTTCGCGCATTTCATCAAAAACGCAGGAATGCTTGAAGATCTTAAAAACAAAAACTGGGCGCAATTCGCGCGCAAATATAACGGCGCAAGCTATGCCAAACGAGGCTATCATACGCGCATGGCCAAAGCTTACGCAAAATTTAAAAATCAGAATTAATTGAGGCATTAGGTTTTAGGCTTTAGGCCTTAAAATTCTGAAAACTGAAAACCGAAAACTGAAAACTAAAAATAACATGAAAATCACAGATCTGCAACCGAAGCTCGTATGGGAATGCTTCGATGAGATAACAAAAGTGCCCCGTCCGACTCATCATCTCGATAAGATGAAGGAGTTTTTGGTAGATTGGGCTAATAGACATAATATAGAGGTGCACACCGACGAGGTGGGCAACGTAATGATGCGTAAACCGGCCACTCCGGGCCATGAGAATGCGCCTGTCGTTATCCTCCAGGGTCATCAGGATATGGTGGCAGAGAAGCGCCCCGACGTGCAGCATGACTTTATGACCGACCCCATCAAGACCGTTGTTGACGGCGAATGGGTTCGCGCAGAGGGCACTACTCTTGGTGCAGACAACGGAATGGGTTGCGCATCGGCAATGGCTGTTCTGCTTGATAACGACCTCGTTCACGGGCCGATCGAATGTCTCTTCACGGTAGATGAAGAGCAGGGCCTTATCGGTGCAAACGGTCTGCAGGCAGGTTTCGTAACCGGCGATATCCTCCTCAACCTTGACTCCGAAGAGATGGGTCAGCTTGTAATCGGTTGCGCCGGCGGTAAAGTCACCATCGCCGAACTCCCGTATAATAAAGTTGAGGCTCCCACAGGTCTTATCTTCCATAAGGTTGAGATTACAAACCTCAAGGGTGGACACTCCGGTATGGAGATCGCTTTGGGTCGCGCCAATGCCAATCAGCAGCTTTGCCGCTTCCTATGGGAGGTAAGTCGCAAGATGCATCTCTCGCTTGCTGAGATCGATGGCGGAAACCTCGCAAATGCCATTCCGCGCGATGCTCATGCCGTAATCGGTATCGATGCCGAGCACGAGGCTGAGTTTCACAAGATGGCCGAGGAGTTCGACAAGACAATTCATGCCGAATTCAAGATCGTGGAGTCTGAGAACTTCCGGTTTAATGTCACCGAAGAAGATGCACGCGCAGAAGTCATCGCAGAGCCGGAGGCAAGTCGCCTGATCGCAGCTGTGTTCGCTTGCCCCAACGGAGTGCAGGGAATGTCGCACGCTATAGAAGGTTTGGTGGAGACATCATGCAACCTTGCAAGCATAAAGATGAACGAAAGTAAGATAATCGTTACCGTTCACCAGCGTTCGTCGGTAGATTCACGCCGCGATGAAATCGCCGATTGCGTAAAAGCACTCTTCACGATGATAGGTGCGGAGGTAAGCTTCGACGACAGCTATGTAGGCTGGGCACCCAATCCCGATTCAAAAGTGCTCAAAGTGGCAGAGGAGAGCTACGAATCCCTCTTCCATCAGAAACCGAAAGTCGAGGCCCTTCACGCCGGCCTCGAATGCGGTCTCTTCCTTGAGAAAATGCCCAATCTCGACATGGTAAGCTTCGGACCCACGTTGAAAGACATCCACTCGCCCAACGAGAAAGCCAACATCAAATCAGTGGAAGAATTCTGGCGTCTCCTCACCGACATCCTCCGCCGCCTCGCCGAATAATCCCGACCAGAAATATCTTATTGAGAAAGGACTTCCGAAAGGATGTCCTTTTTAATTTGTTGGAGCTTTAAATGTTAATATCGGAGTAGGGGAAAACCGTATGTGAAGTAGGAGCGTTTATATAGGTAGTAATTAAGAATAATTTGAATATATTAATCACTCAATAAAGGAATGTTAAATTATTTATCAGTAGGCGTGTTTATCGACGGCGGTTATTATGCGAAAGTGAACCGTGCGCTCAAGGCGCAGGAACGCTCCATCATCCGCGTGCGTTCGCTGTTCGATTTCATCACCAGCACCATAGCGTTTGCGGAAGACATACATATATCGGATTGCCAGATAACGGAGGCTCATTATTTTCGTGGTCGTTTCCGCGTAAAAGAGGCTTACGACAAGCATCTGTTATATAATGAGCGCAAATTTGAGGATACTCTTATAGAGAACGATGTAATCTTCCATTATAAACACCTGCGCGAAGTGGACCGCGACGGGCAGACGGAGGTGGTGGAAAAAGGTGTCGATGTGTGGTTTGCGCTTGAGGCTTACGAGCTCGCGACTTTCCGTAAGTTCGACTATGTGGTTCTGATCACCGGAGATGCCGATCATGAGATGCTTGTGAGAAAATTGAAGGCTCTCAAAATCAAGACTGTGCTGCTGACATGGAATCTTACCGATGTGGACGCCACATCTCCGCTATTGCGCGATGAGGCCGGGCAGCATTGGGAGCTCTCGACTATAACAGAAGAAAATCCGCAACTCAAGAAGATGCTCCTTTATAAACTGCGGGAGCCGGCGGTAAGCCCGCTCGGCGACGAATTCTGATTATATATCCCGGATATTTTATTCACAGACACATTATATATATAGGGTACTATTAACGTTTAAAAGATGATATTATGAAAACATTGAAATTTATCTGCATGGGGCTTTTAGGCCTGATGATGAGCGCATGTTCCAACGGTAATCTTACTCCGGCCGAAGTTGCGGCCAAGATTGATTCGCATGAACCGCTCACGGAATCGGATTATAGTGTGATGATCGACTATTGCGGCGATTATGCTAAAAGCGCTCAGAGGTATTACGACGTAATCAATGCCGCGCCCAGTGATTCCACCGCTGAGTATAGCGATGCCGCCAGTGATCTCGCTTCACTCAGGGCTTCGTCGCCATATATCGATATGTTCCGTACGGCTATTTACGCCGCGAGCGACGACCAGATTGGCGCGCGGAATGTGAAGAAGGTAAACGAATATGAGAAATATGAAGCGTTCCCGCTGCCCGATGGATCGGGAAAATCCTTAAACATTCCGGGTGAAGTAGGTGTGATTGAAGATATGCCGGATACCGACACTTCTGGAGTGATCGCTGATCCCGACGGAATCGTGGTTGACAAGAAGTAAAGAGTAAATATATTATATCAAAAATATTAAGGCTCCTGACCGGAATAATCGGTTGGGAGCTTTTGTGTTATAGGTGGAAAAGGTTTAAAATATAATTTTTAACTTTTGCAATATAATAAACGGAAGGGTTGTTCGTTATTCAGTAAAAAGCTGTCTGTGCGAACGGACTTGCTTGTCGTCTCATAACTAAAAATACGAACTGACCCGACTCGACTCATTAATAACCTTTGATTAATTCCATCTTGTGTTGTCGCTTTGACTATCACATCGATAGGCTGTCGGGGTCAAACTGAACATACTATAAATATAAATTATGTGTGGAATTGTAGGATATCTCGGTAACGGGAATGCATACGATGTCTTGATCAAGGGACTTCATCGTCTGGAATATAGAGGATACGACAGCGCCGGCATTGCTATGGTGTCACCGGCTGGCAAACTCAATGTTTTCAAAGCTAAAGGAAAGGTTGAAAACCTTGAAACACTCTGTAAGGATAAGGATACTAATGCCACAATCGGTATCGCTCATACCCGCTGGGCCACTCACGGCGAGCCTTCCGATACTAACGCTCATCCGCATTACAGCGAAGATGGAGAACTCGCCCTTGTGCATAACGGCACGATAGAGAATTATAAACTCCTGCGCGATGTGCTTGAGGAGCATGGATGCACGTTCCACAGCGAGACCGACACCGAGGTTCTCGTGCAGCTGATAGAATATATCAAGGTTAAAAACAACTGCAGTCTTCTCGATGCCGTGCGTGAGGCTTTGCATCAGGTTGTTGGGGCATACGCAATTGCCGTTATCGAAAAAAATAATCCCGACACAATCGTTGCGGCCCGTCAGAGTAGTCCGCTCGTGATCGGAATAGGGGAGGATGACACCTTCCTCGCTTCTGATGCCACCCCGTTTGTGGAATACACTCAGAATGCCGTTTATCTTAAAGACGGCGAGATTGCTGTGATTCAGCGCGGCGAGCCTCTGAAGATTTTTGACCTCGACAACTGCGAGAGCAAAATCGACGTGAAGACACTTGAACTTACGATCTCTCAGCTTGAAAAAGGTGGCTACCCTTCATTTATGCTTAAAGAGATTTTCGAGCAGCCTACAACTTTGCGCGAGTGCATCAGAGGGCGTGTGGTCGACGGCGGACGTAAGATACTTCTTAATGGTGTGCTTGATAATAAGGAGGTGTTCAAAAATGCGAAGCGTATCGTTATTGTGGCGTGCGGAACATCATGGCACGCCAGTCTGATCGGTAAATATCTTATTCAGGAGATGTGCCACATCCCGGTTGAAGTGGAGTATGCAAGTGAATTCAGATATTCATGCCCGGTGCTGACGAAAGATGATATTGTGATTGCGCTTTCGCAGAGCGGTGAGACGGCTGATACTCTTGCGGCTGTCAAAATCGCGCGCGATATGGGCGCGTTCGTGTTCGGCATCAGTAATGCCGTGGGAAGTTCAATTCCTCGCGAGACGGACAGCGGAGCATATATTCATGTTGGTCCGGAAATTGGAGTGGCTTCTACAAAAGCGTTCACCGGCCAGGTGATGGTACTCACCATTCTTGCGCTCGCCATTGCGGAACTTCGTGAGTCGATGCCTCAGGAGAAAGTGGCTGAACTTGGCAAACATCTGCTTGAGATTCCCGAATTGGTGGAGCATGTGCTCAAACTTGACGAAGAAGTGAAGCGTCTCTCGCTTATATACACATACGCGCGCAACTTCCTGTATCTCGGTCGCGGATATAATTATCCTGTAGCCCTCGAAGGTGCGCTCAAGCTGAAAGAGATTTCCTATATTCATGCCGAAGGATATCCCGCTGCCGAGATGAAGCATGGCCCTATCGCGTTGATCGATGCCGAGATGCCTTCGGTGATTATTGCGCCTCAGGATCATCTTTATGAAAAGATCGTGAGCAACGTTCAGCAGGTCAAAGCCCGTGGGGGCAGCATTATCGCCATTGTCACGGAAGGGGACAGCGTGATCCGCAACATCGCGGACCATGTGCTCGAAATTCCCGAAGTTCCCGAGTGCCTTTCACCTATAATCACCTCTATTCCTTTGCAGCTTCTTTCTTACTATATCGCTGTAAATAAGGGAAAGAATGTGGATATGCCGCGTAACCTTGCCAAGTCGGTAACAGTAGAATAAATTTTTTTACAAATTTTTTGATATAAAATTTGGAGAGACTGAAAATTTGTTATAACTTTGCAGTCGAATTCGTCAGACGAGTGATGAGTAATGCACTTTAACGACGAAACCGCCTCTTTAGCTCAGTTGGCCAGAGCACGTGATTTGTAATCTCGGGGTCGTTGGTTCGAATCCGACAAGAGGCTCA
>JAIEAO010000121.1 GCA_029071345.1 Muribaculaceae bacterium
AATCAATTTATTGCAGAGATTTCATCACTCAAAATGTCCATTAGGTCCAAACATAAAGAAAAAAGATAGCAATAAATTGATATTTGTCATGCAGATATCAAAATTTATTACTATCTTTGCGTCGTAATCAAGAGTGATTATCGGTTTACCCTCACCGGATGGTAAACGAGGGCACAAAACGGAAGACCTATGAAAGCTGAAGTGCAAATTGTTTTCAAATGGTGGAAGTTCAAAATTACATTGAAATTAAAATTTTGAACTTCAGGGAGGCGAAAGCCCCAATCCTTCCGTTTTGGTTGCAAATATAGCAAATATTCGCGAGTAAGCAAAGAGAGAACGTCGGCCAAAGGCCGGTGCTCGGTGCCGAAGGCACTTTGACTTACCGCAAATTATAATAAAAACAACTAATATGCAAAAAGTGACTGAAAAAAATGCCCGCGGGGGCTATCGTGAGGGAGCGGGCAGACCGGCCGGACGCAACGATGTGGGTAGTATTACCATCCGCATTCCTAAAGACGTGGCCAAAATTCTTGAATCGAAAGAGAGCAAAACAGCCTATATATTAGAGGCAATCCGTGCTTACGATAAGGAACAGCGCAAACGCACCATTATCGGATTTGAGATCTCTTACACTAAGAAGGATAACTAAATCTTCCGAATCTTTGATATTGACTTTTTAATTAATGAAATCCTTTAATTCCCGACATATATTCTTATTGCTGATTGCGGCGATGGCCGCGGTTTTTTCCGCCGGCGCGCAGAAATGGAAGCTCTACTCCTCTTTCGACAACAAGCCGGTGAAAATCATAGACACTCCCGAAAAAACATATTTTCTGGCTCATCAGCAACTTTATCAGAAAAATTTTACGGGCTATGACTTCCCTTCGCTCGCATTGTTTGAATACGATAAGAGTCACCCTTCCGACGGCATAACCGCCGTGATTTCCAAAGGTCAGATGAGCCGGGCCGATGTGCGTGTGGCGGAGTATTCTCCCGCCGGCGGCTATCTGCTGATCGGATATCACTCGGGCATCATAGACCTCATCGACAACGACGGGACAGCAACCACAATCGATGCTCTCACACACTCTTCGCTCCCCGGCGGTTCGATCATAAATTCAGTCACTTTCGATGCTACGTCAGGCGATGCCTGGGTGGCAACGGAAGGGGGTTACCTGCACATAGATGCGGCTACACGCAACGTGGCGAGAAAAGGTGCTTTCGACACGCCTGTCAGCTGGATCGGGCAAGCAGGAGATCAATTGCTTGCCGTTTCGGAGGGCAAACTTTATGAATCAGCAACACTGTCGCCTCGCTCATTCAGCAACTTCTCCCCTATCTCCGGAATATCTTCGGTGCTTGCACTCATGCCGCTATCCGACACCGGGTTTGTCTGCCTTAGCGGGATTGCAGGAAGCGACGTATCGCTTGTCGCCTTCAAAAAAGATGACGCGAAATGGAAACACACCACGATAGGTGTTGCCAACTTTCACGCAATAGGAAAGGATTTCTCCGTCACACACCAGTATGAGCCGAATATCATCCCCAACCGCGATGGATACCTGATTTATTCGGGAGAGAAAGTGTGGCAGATCAAGAGCGAGGATGAAAATGGAGCGGAGCTGTGCGCCATCTCACTGCCGGGAATTTCGCTGCCTGTGGGATCGTGGGATATGCGCGACTTCTGGAGCTATGAGAACCGGGGAAAGTTCCGACGCCATCATGCTGATTACGGACAGCTTGCCAAACAGACCACCGCCACATGGTCGACCGTAGGTGAACCGATACGTCCGAACGCCCCCGCATCGTTCATCTCCACATATATCAACTACTCCCCTGCCTATGGTCATTTGGTAGTGAATCACGGACAGGTCTATGAGTTTCTGAATAATAACCGGACCACGCCGGCCCTGCTGAGCGGCAAGAAGGGAGAGGATTGGACGGTCTATTCCCAAGTGTATAACCCTCCTCGCTCTCTGGAATCGAATCCGGATATAAAGCAGGCATATACGACACACATTCATCAGTATCCTGTGGCAGAACCTCAAGGGCTCGCTGTCGACCCGCAGAATCCCGACTGGGTGTCGTGCGGCTCAACGTTCGGCGGAATTTTCTTTATGGATCTCTCCGACCCCGCGAAAGATCTGATTCATTTCGCCGCCCCAAACGACTATTTCAATGTCTTTCCCGGCTTTGTGGCAACCACTCCTCAACAGACATGGTACACATTCAGTTTCTTCTCCAATCCGGAATTCGATGCCGAGGGGAGGATGTGGTCTTTTTGCGCCAATCCCTTTGAAATGTCAGGACATACAGAACCGGCAGTGAATGTAAAATTCATTACTACGGAGCAACGTAAAGCCTTCTATGAGGCCGCGCCCGAGAATTATTCTTCATTGAAATCATGGACCACGATAGGGCTCCCGATAGACAACTGCACCAACTGGGACCGGATTATCTTGTGCGGTAAACATCCGAAAAACCGTAACCGTGTTTTCGCTTTTACGTCGGGAAACGGAAATACAATCATAATCCTTGACCATCACGGTCATCCGGAAGATGCCTCTCAAATCGATTTCAAAACTGCGACTCATATTGAAGATGATAAGGGTTGGCAAACACAGTTCCGCTATGTCAGTTCCGTGGCGGAAGACCCCTCGACGGGAGACATCATCGTCGCCACACTCGATGGTCTATACGTTATTGAGGCCGACTCACAGGCGAAAGACGGCATAATCCGCGGTCGCCATCTCACACTCAAGAATGGCACCCCGGGGGATATTGTTCCGACAGAGGCCCACATATTTAAGGTGATTTTTGACAATGAGGGGCGGATGTGGATCGGAACACGCAACATGGGTGTGGTCGGCGTTAACAAAGGTCGCACTGAGGTTATCGCCCGCTTCAACACCGGAAACTCTCCCATCCCGTCAGATTGGGTTACCGGTCTCGGCTGGAACCCCCACACCCGCTCGCTGATGATTTCCACTGACCGCGGGCTTGCGGAAGTGTTCCCGGATGTCACGACCTCCGTACACTCCACCTCGGCTCCCACGCTCAGCCGGAATGTGGTGCGTCCGGATTATAACGGAGCTGTCGAAATCCGCAACCTGCCGGATGCCCGACAGATAATAATTAAGAATGCCGAAGGGAAAGAAGTGCGTCGCATCGAAAACGGTCGATCCTCCATCGCCGAATGGGATCTCCGCGACAGCTCGGGCCAATCTGTGGCTCCGGGAGTCTACACCATCTGCATCGATAACCTCGCCACTATGGAAATCACAGTGATGCGACAGTAATTAAACCTTTTTTCATATCGGGTGTCTAAGTTAACAAAATGTAGGTATTATGAAAAAGTTATTGATGATATTGGCCGTAGTGCTCGGTCTGGCAGTGTCGGCAAATGCCGCCGAAACCAAAGCCTCCTTCCCCGGAGGCGATAAAGCGGAGAGCACGTTCATAGCAAAGACTCTGGTATATCCGCAGCAGGCCAAGGATAACGGAATCGAAGGTGTGGTGGTGATAATGTTCACCGTCAAGACCGACGGCTCCATCGGCAACATCAAGGTGAAACGAATGGTAGATCCCGATCTGGAAGCAGAGGCAATCCGCGTGGTCAAGAAGATGCCGGTATGGACTCCGGCCACCAAAGATGGCGTAGCGGTAGAATCGACAGCAGAAATACCGTTTACATTCTCGCTTGAATAAAGCTAAAGAAGCAAAGATTGTGGTCCGAACGAAATGAGGACAAAAGCACTCGCTAAAACAAAACATACAAAACGAAAAACAATCAAGGCTTTGCAGATTTCAAATCAGATTTGAGATCTGCAAACTTTTTTTATTTCAAGCCTCGAAAAAATTGATTAATTTTGTAATTTAAAAGCTTTAGTTGAAACTGATGCAATAGGATTAATCTGGATAATTCTGGATATCGGCCGCCACGGAGTGTCGGCCCTACTGAAAACTGAAAACTAAAAACTGAAAACCAAATATGGCACAACAAGAACTTAGTGAGCAAGAGATTGTGAGACGTCGCAGTCTCGAAGCTATGCGCGAGAGGGGAATCGACCCCTACCCTGCCGCAGAATATCCCGTTAGCGGATATTCTCGTGAGATTAAAGAGAATTTTGATGACGCTCTGGAGCCGAAACGAGAGGTATGCGTGGCAGGCCGCATCATGAGCCGCCGCATCATGGGCAAGGCTTCTTTCATGGAGCTTCAGGACTCGGAGGGACGCATACAGGTGTATGTAAGCCGCGACGACCTCTGCCCCGGCGAAGATAAGGATTTTTATAACGTAGTCTTCAAGAAACTTCTTGACATCGGCGACTTTATCGGCGTGAAGGGTTATGTGTTCCGCACCCAGATGGGTGAGATTTCAATTCATGCACAGGAGATTACCGTGTTGAGCAAGAGCCTCCGTCCGCTTCCGATCGTGAAGATGAAAGACGGCAAGGCTTACGATGCCTTCACAGACCCCGAGCTTCGCTACCGTCAGCGCTATGTAGACCTCGTGGTCAACCCCGGCGTGCGCGAGCTCTTCCTGAAACGCACCAAGATGTTCAACTCGATGCGTGAATACTTCAACGCTTTCGGTTACACCGAGGTTGAGACCCCTATCCTTCAGTCGATTCCCGGCGGTGCAGCTGCGCGTCCATTCATCACCCACCACAACGCCCTCGACATTCCGCTATATCTGCGTATCGCCGATGAGCTTTACCTCAAACGCCTCATCGTCGGAGGTTTCGAAGGTGTCTACGAGTTCTCGAAGAACTTCCGCAACGAGGGTATGGACCGCACCCACAATCCGGAGTTTACCTGTATGGAGATCTACGTTCCCTATAAGGACTACAACTGGATGATGGACTTCACCGAGAAGATGCTCGAAAAGATAGCCCTCGACGTGAACGGCACAACAAAGGTTCAGGTAGGCGACAACGAAATCGACTTCAAACCTCCTTACAAACGTGTGACCATGACCGAAGCTATCCTTGAAAAGACCGGCTTCGACATCACGGGCAAGAGCGAAGAGGAACTCCGTGCGTTCTGCAAAGAGCAGGGGATCGATGTAGACCCCTCGATGGGTAAAGGCAAGCTCATCGACGAGATCTTCGGTGAGAAATGCGAAGGCACTTATATCCAGCCCACCTTCATCACCGACTATCCCATCGAGATGTCACCGCTCACCAAGCGTCACCGCAACAACCCGGAGCTAACAGAGCGTTTCGAGCTGATGGTGAACGGCAAGGAGCTGGCTAACGCCTACTCAGAGCTTAACGACCCGATCGACCAGTATGAGCGTTTCGTGGAGCAGATGAAACTCGCCGACAAGGGCGACGACGAGGCAATGATTATCGATGCCGATTTCATCCGCGCCCTCGAATACGGTATGCCTCCGACATCGGGTATGGGTATCGGTATGGACCGCCTCGCCATGCTCCTCACCGGCCAGACCACCATTCAGGAAGTGCTTCTCTTCCCCCAGATGCGTCCACAGAAAGCAGCAAAGAAAGAGGAGGAAGAAACTACCGAAGCCGAGTAATCATCTTCGCGAATGGTTAATAATTGATAATTGATGGTTAAGGATTGATAATTCCCCATCAATTATCAATTCTCATTGGTTAATATTAGCGAGATGATTGAGTAGGGACGCGATATATCGCGTCCGCGGATGAAGGGTGTGCTCACTACGTTCGCACCACAATCTTCAAGCAAACTCTAATTATCAATTACCTAAAAATTAAAAATCCAATATTCGATAGAAGTTATGAAAACAATTAATTTAGACATCCAGCATGCTGTTTACTTTGCAGAGAAACAGTATGAGGCACTGAAAGATGAAAGCGTAAAGGCACTGGCCACTCTTGAAGAGGGTACAGGCGCAGGCAACGACTTCCTCGGTTGGCTCCGCCTTCCGTCGGAGATGCCGGCAGATCTCGTTGAGCGCATCGAGGCCACTGCAGCGCGTCTGCGTCAGAACTGCGAATATGTCGTTTGCATCGGTATCGGCGGAAGCTACCTCGGCGCAAAGGCCGTGAACTATGCTCTTGCCGACTCTTTCGATGATTTTTACGCACCGAAACCCAACGAACCCAAGGTGCTCTACGCCGGTCAGAACATCGGTCAGGACTACACCGCACAGCTTCAGAAGCTGCTTGAGGGTAAGAAGTTCGGTATTATCGTAATTTCAAAGTCAGGCACAACCACCGAGCCCGCCATCGCTTTCCGTCTGCTGAAAGAGCAGCTTGAGAAACAGGCAGGCAAGGATGCAGCCAAAGATCTTATCGTGGCTATCACCGATGCCAACAAGGGCGCACTCCGCCAGATGGCTACAGAAGAGGGTTATGAGACATACGTAATTCCCGACAACGTCGGCGGTCGTTTCTCAGTGCTCACTCCCGTAGGTCTGCTCCCGATCGCGGTTGCAGGTCACGACATCAAGAAGCTCCTCAACGGTGCAGCCGACATGGAGCGCGAGACTCTACATCCTTCAGACGAGAACCCCGCTCAGGTTTACGCACGTCTGCGCAACGCCCTCTATCAGGACGGCAAGAAGATCGAAATTCTCGTAAACTTCGATCCGCGTCTCCAGTATTTCTCAGAGTGGTGGAAACAGCTTTACGGCGAGAGCGAGGGTAAGGACGGCAAAGGTATCTTCCCCGCATCCGTAAACTTCACTACCGACCTTCACTCAATGGGCCAGTGGATTCAGGACGGCGAGCGCACCATCTTCGAGACAGTAATCAGCGTACGCAAACCGGCTATCGACCACCGCGTGCCGATGAACGCTTCCGACCTTGACGGCATCAACTATCTCGCCGGCAAACAGATCGACGAAGTAAACAAGATGGCTGAACTCGGCACACTCATGGCTCACGAAGACGGCGGCGTGCCCAACATCCGCATCGAGATTCCCACGCTCGACGAATATTCACTCGGCCAGCTCATCTACTTCTTCGAGAAGGGATGCGGCATCAGCGGCTATATGCTCGGTGTCAACCCGTTCAACCAGCCCGGTGTTGAGGCCTACAAAAAGAACATGTTCAAACTCCTCAAAAAACCCGGCTACACCGACTGATCCCGATTATAGAAACGCAATAATCGATTATACATAACATTTAAACGAATAGCTGCTTAACCCTCCGAGTCAGGCAGCTATTTTTATAACCAGAATCAAACTATGTCCTTGAAAATTTTGCGCTGACAGGATATTTAGACTCTGAAAATTTTGCGCTGACAGGATATTTTGCCCTAAAAAATTTTGCGCTCATAGGATATTTTGCCTTAAAAGATTTTGCGCAGATACTTTTTAACAGGGTACTCCGACCAAAATCGCATTAATTTTTACTCCAGTTGTTGATTCGTTTCTCAATCTCTGCTTTCGGTAATCTGACATTTATGGCTACTAATTCCCGTAGCTTAGCAGCGGCCTGATGAGAAGGAATAATATTGTTTGCAACCAGCTCGTCAAATATAAAAAGAACACCTTTTACCGATACATTACTTGCCTCAGCATATCTGCGGAGCTGTCTGTCGCCGGTGAGTAAGGTGGCTGCGTGTTTCCGGGCATAATAGCAAACGGAACAATCAGGGATAGAAATATTCCCGGGTACAGAGTTATGTTCAGTAATTATCTCTCCAAGTTCTTCCGCATCAAAACTCTCTATCCTTATTTTCCCTTCTGTCGCGAGTGCTGACAATGCATCAGACTGTTCCGGGTCTGTAATTTCCGCTATGACGAAATCAACAGTCCGGACATCGTATGGAAGCTCGCACAACGCTTCAAGCAAACCGATTGAATGCAGGTCAATGAAGATATTTGTGTCGTTGACGATTATCTCCATTGACTCATACTAATTGAAGATTAGACTTTATCCTGTCTACCGAAGTATTGAGCAACACGGCGGCTTTTGAGAACGTGATGGCTTCATCTGCCAACGCACGGTAAACCATACGGGCGAAACGACCGGACCGTTCCAGTTCCACACGGGATTTCTCAACCAAGGCACGGAAATCAGGCATAGTGCTTTTCTTTTTCTGAAATCCTGAATATCTGCGGTCGGTTATCACGCCGTGTTCACGCAAGGACATCATTATGTCATCAACAGATATACCGAACTGACGCTGAATGTCGGTAAGTTCCGACAGGGAAATGTCGTGCCGGTTTTTACCCATCTTGGCGGTCAGTACACTCGATGGCAGCAACATCTCGGATGCGAAGCCATTACAAATAGCCTCGACAGTTTTTGCAGGCAGTCCGTCCGGAGTTACGAGCAGAAGGTGTCCTAACTCATGAAGTGCGGTATATCGTTTGCGCTCAGTAGGGAAGTTTCCGTTGACTACGATAAGTGGTATTTGACCATTGGCATAACCGCTTAATCCGTCAAAGTCACTATTCTCTGACAACTCAATGACTTTGATCCCGTTGTCTTCCAGCACTTCTATAACATTGGAAATGCCGTCATTCCCTAATCCTAAGAGACTGCGTATCTCTCCGGCGAAAATCCTTGCGTCCTCGATGTTTCCGACCTCCTTACGAGGTAGAGTAAATTTTATTGAGGAATCTGATAACTGTTCTATCTCCAGATACCGCTCCAATTCCTCCCGTACACGTTCCTTGACGGCAACAGCCATTTTCTCAGTGAAACCCGGTTTCTTCCGGAACTCCACCTTGTCAACTTCCACAGTAAAGGGACGGTAGAAATAATCAATCTTTACGCCCAATGCCCCTGCAAGAGCTATCAGCACACGGCTGTCTGGCTTCATCAGACCCTTCTCATACTTATTTATCGCCTGACGGGTTACGGACGAGCTAAGCGACTGGGAGAGCTTTTCTAAAGAGAAGCCTCTCATCAGCCTTGCCTGTCGAAGTCGGCGAGGGAATATATCAGTGGTGTTATTAGTCATATCGTTTTGTTTTGGTTGACAAAGATAATAAAAATATTTAAATTGTCAACTATAATAGATAAATTGTGCATGTAGTTATTTTTATGAGTTGAGGAGGGGTTATCAGCCGTTGTTGAAGTAGAAGCATTTTTATTCGGTGGATTGACGCATTAATATCCGCAATATGTCTATCTAATTCCTAAGGGGATATGTTAAATCCGGGGGAGGGAGAACCGGGGGGACGAGTGAGGCGTTTTAAATTATAGCTATGGAAACACTGATACCAGCTATGGGAAATATGAATCTTAGCTATGAAAACAAAAAACATCTGACCGATGAATATTATCAACGCAATCAAGGATCGCCGCTCCGTGCGCAGTTTTGACGGAGCATCCCTCACAGAATCAACCAAGAAGATACTCACTGATTTTGCCGAATCTCTCACAAGTCCGTTTGGGGGACACTTCACGATACGTCTTAAGAAATTTGATATCAAGGGGGAATACCGTCCTTCTACCTACGGCACCATCAAAGAGGCCTCCGATTTCTTTCTAATCGGTATGGGAAGCGATGAGGCTTCAGCTCTCTCCGTCGGGTTCTGCTTCGAGCAGGTGGTGCTGAAAGCATGGCAGCTCGGATTGGGCACATGCTGGATAGCCGGAACCTTCAAGAGCACAAATTTCGATAAGGATGAGACTTGGCCCGATGGGGAGATCCTGAAGATTATATGCCCCGTGGGAATCCCTACGCAGAAGAGAATGTTTGAGAAGATCGCACGGCTCGCCCTCGGATCCTCAAAACGCAAACCTTTCGACGAGCTTTTCTTTGAAGGGGATTTCAATCATCCGCTCTCTGCGGATTCATCATACCACGAGGCATTGGAGATGCTTCGTCTCGCACCATCCTCCACCAATTCGCAGCCCTGGCGCGTATTAGTAAAGGATGATAAGGTGCATTTCTTCTATATTCCGAAAAACGCGATATCCCCTGTGGACCTCGGCATCGGTATAAGTCATTTCTATGAGACAGAGCGGTTCAACGGCCGGGAAGGTGAATTCTACAAAGAAAACGAAGCACCAGCCGGCAATGCCAACTGGTGCTACGCTGTCTCGTACAAGCGTAATTAGGAGTTAGGAGTTAGGAGTTAGAAATTAGGAGTTATGGCCACTCCACCTACGACAAACCAGTTGCGCCAAAATAATCTGTTTGTCTCCGGGTGATTGCGTAGGTTATTTTACGGAGACTTTGAGGGGAGATTTCAGGCGGAGAGCATAGTTGCCGAGGAGGTCGCTCCATGCTTTCTCATCCGCAATGTCGGCTTTCGACCATCCGGAGCCCCACCAGTAGGTGAACTGCTCGCCGTTGCCATAGCTTTTGGGCGCGAAGATGTGACCGATAGCATCGCCTGCGGGTTCGGCAAGCGCTTTGTATTCGAACGCCTCGCTTTCGGGGGAAACTATGCCTACAAAGATTGTGCCGTTACCGTTCTCGGCATTCTCGGTGAGGTCGGAATAGGCCATGAAGCCCCGATCCTTGTCGAACACATAACCTTCGGGATTCTGCTTGTGAACCACAATACCGGGGGCCACACGTTTTTTATCGCTCAAACCGTCGTAGCTCACAATGGTCTTGTTGAGATAAGATCCGCGGTCGAGGGAGATAACACGTGTCTCAACTACGGTTGAATCGCCGTCTACAGTCTCTCCTCCATAAACAAGGCGCACGGTGAAGCGCAACGGGCCGTTGTCGAGCACTTCATACTCTTTGAAGCAATAAGGATAGACAATCTCACCCTCAGCATCGAGAAGTGCGGCAGTGCCACCACCGAGCGTAGGACCTACGGCGTAAACATCCATGCCGTTGCCGTGATCTTCGTGGAATGAGATCTTGTTGACGATGTCGTCATGATACCTTTGGTTGAGAATCGGATAATCTACGGATTTGGTCCAGATATCGTAGCCGAACGCACGTTCGCCCGATTCCTGCAACGCCGGGCCGTAGGCGCGGTAAGCACTCTTATCGTTCTCCCAAGCCATGTCATCCTTGCGCTCCGGCACGATTCGCCCATAGACAAGCGTATCGGTTGCAGCGGGCGTTCCGGCCACGATCTTATAGGCGGCAGTGGAATTCTTGGCGACGGTTGCAGGGAAAATCACCTTGCCGTCGTAGGTAAACTGATAGGGAATCTCCTCCCCTCTGCTGTCGAGAATGCGGAAACCCTTATCGTAGCCGAAGCTCGCGATAAGGGCAGTATCCACCTCCACAATCTCAGCCGTGCGGTCGAGATCGGAGTCATTAGTAACGTTTATCTCATGGTCTTTGGCGCATCCGCCGGCGATGACAGCCAAGGCCATCGCAGTGAATATCGTTTTCGTCATGGTCTTAATGATATTAAGTAGGGACGCGATATATCGCGTCCGTGTATCTACTTTATTAACTCACCTCTTCGAGGTTTTATTATTTTGATAGTACATGACCCCACACTCCGCTACGCTTCGTGAGGGGTTATGATTAATACGCCCTTTCAGGGCTGCCAATCCTATTTTACTTAACCGCCAAGGATTCTGACGCAGAATTGTTCAGTTTTTTGAGGCGGGTGAGGGCCTCAAGGTAATAATAATCGGCATAGATTATTGATGCGTCGATCTCCGAACCGGCAGGCATGTGCCCTACGGAGTGGTCGAGGAATGACGAACGCACATCGCCCGATCTGTAGTCGTTGCTAAGCGAGGCGAGCATCTTTTCAGCAGCCTCCCTGTAGGTCTGCTTGCGCTCGTCGTCGCAATATCCCTGCAACTCAAGGAGGGCCGAAGCCACCACGCCGGCAGCCGAAGCATCGCGGGGAGCCTCCGGAATCGAGGGATCGTCGAAATCCCAGTAAGGCACCATATCTTCCGGCAGACGGTCGAGATATACGTCGGTAACTTTCTGAGCGAAATCGAGGAAGCGGGGGTCTTGGGTCTCACGGTAAACCATCGTGTAGCCGTAGATTGCCCATGCCTGACCGCGTGCCCACATCGAATCGTCGGAATATCCCTGATGGGTCAAACCTTTGAGGAAGGCACCCGTCTCCGGATCATACACAGCCACATGATAGCATGAATGGTCGGGACGGAAGTGATGCTGCATAGTGACCTCCGCATGACGCACAGCCTTGTCGTAGAGACTCTTGTCGCCACCGTTCTTCGCAGCCCAGAACATCATCTCAAGGTTCATCATGTTGTCCATGATGGTGTTGTGACCTCCAAGCATCTCCACGTTGCGCGGCCAAGAAAGGATTGTGCCCACGTTCGGGTTGTAGAGAGTGGCGAGTGTGTCGGCAGTGGCAAGAATCACATCCTTGAATTTCTTGTCACCCGTCAGACGGTAGCCGTTACCGTAGCTGCAGAACACGAGGAAACCCAAGTCGTGGTCGAACGCCGGAGTCTGCGAAAGGAATTCCAGTGATTTCGTATATTTCTCGGCATTCTCCTTAATCTGTTCATTATGAGTGTTTTCGTAATCATACCAGAGCACTCCGGGCCAGAAGCCGGCGCACCATTCATCGCAAGTGGCCTTACGACAATTCCATACAGTATCTTTTGCGCCTATATTGCGGGGCATCATGGTGTAGTCCATACTGTCGCGCTTCAGCTGAACAAGGCTTTTCTGCACCTTGCTGTCGCAATATCCCAAAGCCTCATCGACATCGAAACCTGACGTATGAGTCGTGGCGCAGGAGATGCACAACAGTAAACTTGCTGATATTCCAAGTAAACGCATATTTCTTTAATTAATAATTAATAATTTTATATTCTTGATTTATCGGGATTAATCGGGATCAATCCTCTTAACTCTCAATGTTTTAATCCATCAATGTTTATCTACGGGTGTTTGACGCGGTCGCGGCATGCCGCGCCCCGACTCGTATTAACAAAGGACGCTGGCGCCGAATATAGAGGGGTAGATAGAGGG
>JAIEAO010000122.1 GCA_029071345.1 Muribaculaceae bacterium
AGATTGAATTTGCAGAGTATGGTTCTACACGAACTACGGTTGAAGGTCTGAAGATACTCTTTGCCAACAATGTTGGTCTCTACAAAAAGCATGTAGAGGGTGAGGGTGCAGATATGATCACTACATTCGTGAAAATCACTCCTGCTGATCTTGCTGTTAAGACAGCTACTGAAATCGGCGCCGCTAATCAGTCAACTCCCGGTCGTTACAAATCTTACGTTCAGTTGAAAGTAAACGAAGATAACGTATGGTATGCATCAAATAGCCAGGATGCCACTCCTATCTCTGCAGCAGAGGCTAATGCTGCGCTCAAAGGTCTTGGTTATGCTAAGGTTTGGACATCAGGTTATACTTACTATTACTTCGATATCAAGCATCTCGGTAACAAATATGGTGTAGTCCGCAACCACATCTACGATTCAACCGTAACCAAACTTGCCGGTCTCGGTACTCCGGTTTACGATCCCGAAGAGATCATATATCCTGAGAAACCTGAAGATGACGACGATACATTCATCGCAGCTCAGATCAACATCCTCTCTTGGCGTGTTGTCAACAATAACGTTGAACTCGAGTGGTAATCTCTGAATTCTTTTAAACTTGAATAATATCCGGCGGGGAGGCGCGGCCTCCGTGCGGTGTCTCCCCGGTCGGATTTATCAACTATCAATTATCAGATATTAGATAATAGATATCAGATATCAACTATTAATTATTAATTAATTAGAAATATATCCTCTGCTCCTTGATAAAATTTTCGCAGAAATTTATGGCTTTATAGCCTGAATTTCCTTTAAACTGATAATAACGATGGCGCTGCCCGGGGCAGCAACATCTCGACATATACGGAGGGGCTGTTGCTTGCAACTGCCCGTGATTGCCGACACTTGGCGAGCAAGTGTCGCTCCGAAAACTGAAAAAGTAACGCTGGCACTTCGTGACAGCGAAAATATGCCGCCACGGAGTGTCGGCGCTACCGAAAACCGAAAACCGAAAACTGAAAACTAATATAGGAATGACCAGATTATTCAGACATATAATGATGCTGCTTTGCGTGGTTTTTCCCGCGATGCTGTTCACTTCATGCAACGATCTCTTTTCCGAACAGGAGGGTGACTGCTCGGTGACCTATCGGTTGAAATTCCGTTACGACCGCAACCTCAAATGGGCCGACGCATTCGCCAACGAGGTGTCGTCGGTTCATGCCTACGCTTTCGATCGGCAGGGTGTGCTTGTATGGCACCGTGACGAGCAGGTGGATCCGGCTACGGCCGACAGCTATTCGATGCTGCTCGACCTCCCCGCCGGCGACTACAGGATTCTGGCGTGGTGCGGTCTACGCAACGATGCTGAAGAGGAATCTTTCAGTGTGCCCGAAGCGCGCGTTGGTGAGACCACGATGGAGGAGTTGCAGTGTACGATGCGCCGTTATTATGACGAGACGGGTGCCTACAGCCACAAGAAACTTTATCGTCTTTTCCACGGTACATTGGATGTCTCGCTCCCCGAGAATGAGGATGGCGGACATTATGTCTACACCGTGCCTTTGACCAAGAACACCAACCATATCCGCGTGATTCTCCAGCATCTTTCGGGCGAGGATGTGGATGTCGATAAATTTACATTCCGCATCGATGAGGAAAACGGCGTGATGGCTCATCATAATGGCCTTTTGGCGGATGAGAACATCAATTATCGCCCGTGGGCCACGATGAGTGGCGAAGCCGGAGTGGGGAAGGAGGAGACACGCGCGATCATCAATGTCAAAGGCGCAATCGCCGATATGACCGTGGCCCGAATGATGGCTGACCGCAAGAAAAAGATGCTTCTGACCATCCACAACGACGAGGGTAAGAAGATTGCCTCAATCCCCGTAATCGACTACGCCCTGCTGGCGAAGGGATATTATGAGGAGGAGTACGGCCACAAGATGACCGACCAGGAATTCCTCGACCGCGAGGATGAATATGTGCTTACGCTCTTTATCGATGAGAATAACGAATGGCTCAGCAGTCAGATTCTGATCCACTCGTGGGTGGTAGTACCAAACAACGTCGAAATCGAGTGATAAGTAATAAGTAATAGGTGATAAGTAATAAGTAGGGTCGCGGCATGCCGCGACCGCGACAAAAGTAACGCTGGCACTCCGTGACAGCGAAAATATGCCGCCACGGAGTGTCGGCGCTACAGAAAACTGAAAACCAATAAGGAATGAAGATGATTTTTAGACATATCAAGACGTTGCTTTGCCTGGCTCTCGCAGTCATCATGACAGCGTGCGGCAGCCACAACGATATGCCGCAGAATCCGGCCGACGAGCAAGGTGCATTCCTTGTATGCAATATAGGGATGGTCGGGGCTACGCGGGGTGTATCTCTCCCTGCTAACGAGACGATGCAATCGCTCCGTATTCTGGTGCTGGATAATAATGGTGTGCTGGAAAGCAACGAATATATCGACTTTAACGGTGCGCGCGAAAATTATTATCATATCGTGCATCTCAAATCGCGCACGCGCAAAAAACTGTATATTCTGGCTAACGAGGAGAGCGTGACCTCGATCCGCACCGAGCCGGGCGTAAATCTCTCCGGCTCGCTCCACGATTATCTGGAGGAGCTGCCGGTAGGCACCAAGGATTTCGAGGCTAAGATAGCCGCCATCAATTATGTGCCCGATTTCAGCAAGGCTATCCCTCTCAACGCCGTCTATGAGGTCGAAGTGCCCGCCGACGAGAAATATATCCAGAAAGAGTTCTGGCTCGTGAGGGTAGCGACAAAGTTCACATTTACTTTCATCAACAACCGGAAGTATGACGATCTCACCATAGAGCGTTTCGAAGTAAACGGCCTCTCCGACCGCCACTTCTTCATGCCGAAGTTTACTGACAACAAAGTGCCGGTTTTCCCGGGCTTCGATAACTGGATCGACTGGCTGAAGGATGTCTCCGATAAATCTCAGGCAAATCCCGATAGCCCCACAGCCGATCAGTCGGGCTGGCTTACCGGTTATGATATTCCGTCGACAGCCAAGCCGCGCACTCTTACCTATAACCAGCCGTTCACTCTCAAGCCCCCGGCCTCTCCCGGCACGCAGGGCGGCGGACGCGAAATCTCCAACATATATTGCTGTGAAAGTAAAAATCTGCGCAGCGGTGATGGAAACACGGTGGCCGGCGAGCAGCAATATCAGCTCACGGTTGTCTGCACCAGCGACGGCGTGCAGAAAACATTCAATGTGCCCCTCCCCAATCTGAGGGCGCTTTTCAGAAACACGCATCCTCATGTGATCGTGACAATGAACGATGGTCCGGCCATCATCAATGCCGTGGTCGATGTGGTGCCTTACAGAGGATGTATCCTTGACCCATACTTCGGCCTTCCGCGCGACTAAATTTTTTCATTTGATGAAGCATATCAAACAACGATTTTTTTCAGCAGCTTAAAAAGATGATTAGATTTTTAAAGACAACATATACTTTCCTCCTGCTATTCTCGCTTACTTTCCTTTTCGGCGGATGTGTCTACGATAGATTTGATGATTTCGGCATGGAATATGGCGATGGTTTTGCCGATATGCAGGTTCAGGTGGCGTTTGAGAACCTTTCGCCGGCTCTCGAAACCCGTGCCGCAGGCGATGCCATCGGCGCGGTGAATAATCTCCAGATGGTGATTTACAAAGTTGGCGATAACAATTCAGTGGAATTCTATAAAAGAGTGGTCTGCAGCGACCTGAACGACTATAAACTCAACGACCCTCAGGCCAATACTGCCGAGCCCGACGACAAAGAGACCGGCAACGACCAGCACGCCGGCGGACAGTTTGAGTCTACCGGAGAGATCACAGCCCATGCCACATTCTCAATTAACGACCTTCCTTACGGTGTCTACAGAATGTATGCCGTGGCCAATGTGCCGGGTCTGACCGACGAGCAGTGTCAGACCGAGGAGAGCCTCAGGAATATCCAGTTCACATGGGATCCAAACGTGGCCAACAACAAAGCCATGTTCGGATATTTCACAATCGGCGAACAGAAATCGGCGAACTTCGAAGCTCCTAATGTATTGATTAATAAACCGAGCGTAAGCATTCACTCTTGGATCAGACGTCTTGCCTCGAAAGTGACCGTAGCCTTTGACCCTTCGGAGTTGAAAGAAGCCGTGACTGTATATATCAAGAGCGTGACGCTCCACGACATTCCAACCACATGTAAATTGGGAGTCGACAACAAACCCTCGACCTCCGAGCAGCTTATCGCAAACGGCGAGTCGATCGATTACAGCAACGGTTCGATCGATTACAACAAATGGGAGATCCAACTGCAGAAAGGATCGGGTAAGAAAGGATCTAACCATTCAAACACCGCCAACGCCCTCTTCTTCTTCGAGAACAAGCAGGGAGACTTCAGCAATGCGCCCAACAAGAAGGATTATCTGAAGGAGCAGATTCCCGAAGAGACCGGTACATCGATCAATGAAGAGGGTGATAATAAGTATGGAGAGGGCGTCAACGACTTCAAGGACCGCGTAAAATACGGCTCATATATCGAGGTTGTCGGTTACTATGTCTCCAAGAACTCGGAGAAGATGAGCTCCGGCAATATCAAATATCGCTTTATGCTCGGCAAGGACATCATGTATAACTACGATGCCGAGCGCAACTATCATTACAAGCTGACGCTCAAATTCCGCGGTTTCGCCAACGAAGCCGACTGGCACATCGTCTACGAAGAGCCGACTCCGTCGCTTTACACCCCCGACAAGTATTATGTCTCATACCTTTACGGTCAGGAGTCGAATTTTCCGGTGCGAGTGGTTACGGGTGATCCCGAGAACACCAGCCGCTACACTCTCGTGGCCGAGATTATCGAGAATCCGTGGTGGCCTTACGATGAGGATGGTGTCGACGGTCTGCCGCGCGTGACGATTGGTGAGGGTACGGATAAGAATGGATTTGCCTGGATGAAATCTGCCGTAGTCAAATTGTCGGGATCGGAGCAGGGCGTTCTTTCCACCCCTTATTACACCGGTGACAATGCGAACTATGCCGGATTCCTCTCACTGCGTAAGCCTGAGACTGTGGACGGAAAGCCAAATGTATATAAGGATATAGAGTTTCCGGACATAACTGACGCTAATCAGTACGGACCAAATCACAGTGCAGCCCTTAAAAAATATTATAATGACAAAAACGTGGCCCACGCTGCTTATTCATTATCTAACGGCACACGCAATGTAGGCCTTTATGAGAATGGTACTTTCACCACAGGCTCATCGGCTGACGGCCAATATACGGTCACTACCGATGCCGACGGCTCAGTGAGCCTGAAGCTTCCGATGTTTACGCGTCCGCTGAAGATGGTCGCGGCTTCCGACTTTACGGGTAATAACCCTTATCCCTCATTCATGCGTAGAGCTGTGGTAAGGTTCACCATGTATGATGAAAAAGGAAAGTTGGTGAGCTTTAAAGACCTTGCCGATCATGACAAGGAGGTGACCCATCGCGATGTGCCGGTGCTTCAGGTGCGTCGTGTTGAAAACCCGAAGGCGATCTATAGAGCCTATGATAGCACAGAACCATTTGATGTGCATCTGATGCATCGTCGTCATCATGGAGAGCAAGTGGCATCTTCATTTGAGGGTTTCACTTCCGATGGCCCCTGGCGCGCAAGTATCTTGGTAGATCCGAAGGGGCTTGTTAAACTTAGCAAAGGAGGCACCACAGTGCAAGGAGAAGGTAAGTCTATTCAAGGCTCCAGCGGTACGGAGGTTCAGTTTACCTATACGCCCAATGGTACTTGCGGTGCGAATGAAACCCGTTGTGCCATTATCCTTGTGGAATATCACGATTATACCTGCAACCATATGATTTTCGTTCGGCAGGGATATGACAAGGGTGTGAATCTTGCCGGCACCAACTGGAGTCTCTATCAGGTATATGCGGCTAAAGGGCAGAATTCCAATAGCTCATACACCCCCGAGCCTTCAAGCGATACGGATAATTTTCAGGTTTCTGTGGCTGTTACCAAGAGTCCTCTTTCCATTGGTTCGTATCTGAAGCGTTGTCAGTATAACTGGTCGATTCGGGAGGCTGGTAATCCCGGATGGCTGAGTGATGTGATAACTAAAGATCTGAATTCCGCCGGTAAGGAGCAAACCGATAATTATGGCCTTGTTAAATATAAAGCTTCTCCAATGCTTTCGGTGGCGCAATATGATGGTACAACTGTGACTACAAGAACAGCAAGCTGGACTGACATACAAGGTTTCGGATGGTATAACTTTGACGGAGAACTTGTGCGTTATAAGCGGCCATGGGCAGCAACTTGGAATGCCAAAATAGGAACGCAGACCAAGCAGCTGACTGTTCCGACCTACAAGCAGTATGAGGATTTGCGAGACCAGTGCGACTTCGGCTTCGGTATCGCCTACGCCGATGGTGCTACTCAAACGGCAACGAATCTTGATGTGGCCTACGGATATATCGATGCCACCAATACGGGTGTGCGCAATTCTAACGGAATGAGGGTCTGTGTGGCTTACGATAAATCTAATGGAAATAATATCCTGTTCCCTATCAGTAAGGAGGGACACGGCAGGCGAGCTTGCGGAGGTGCATACGCTTTTCCTAATATTCCTAACAATAATTATGGATATAACGTCAGTCGTGAAGCCGGAGTGCTGTCTTACGGAGGTTTGGCATCAGTGTTGTGGGGGACAGTTAACCAGCACCGCCCGATCACCTATAACCATTACCGAACTCCGGGTGCGATTTATTGGGTGAAGCAGCCCTATTTTAAGTCTGGGGATAGTCAGGCATCATACGCCGGTTGGGATATCAACTACTTTACACTTACTTTTAATAAATATGCCGCTAACACAATGAGTAATTTTGATAAAAGTAAGGCAAACGCAACGACTTGTTCGGATGCACTACCGATCAAGCTGATCTATAAGAACGCCAACGATTGATGGATAAATGTTAGGGATGCACCCGGGTGCATCCCTAACATTTTTAAGGTCGATGTAGAATCAGAGACAAGCGCCGCAAACGGCGCCAGTAGCGGAGGTTTCCCAACCTCCGTAGGAATCGAGGGATGTGCGAGGACCGGATTACGTAACGCAGACACTCCGTGGCTGCGAACAACACCCGCCGTCACGGAGTGCCGGCGCTACTATCAGGGACGCGATATATCGCGTCCCTACTATATGCCGGAAAACGACAAATGCTCGCAAGTGTCGCTCCGGAGTCAGTGCTTCGTGTTAGCTTTATTAACAAAAATTAGTATAAAATTCGGAATGGGCTATAATATTAACATAAATTGGGTAAAAGGCTAATATGTTAAGAAATATTAGTAATTGCGTGTGGCGTTTTTTCGGTAAAAATGTTTGCAGTTGAGATTTTTAGTCATAACTTTGCTTCCGATTTCGGTTAATGTATTATAACCCTCGAATCCGGATAGAAGTTTGTATGCCACCGACTGAGATCATTAATAGTCTGCGGGCCGACAGGTAAAAAAGGTAAGAAAAGTTACGGTCGGCAGATAAAGTGGGATTTCGAATCCTGCGGACATCAATTAATGATAGTAACAAAACTAATTATGGCAACACAAAAAGCTGAAGCTCCTAAGGGAAAATTGGGAGTGATGATAGTAGGATTGGGTGCGGTTTCATCAACATTCATTACAGGAGTGCTGATGGCGCGTAAGGGGTTGGCAAAGCCTATCGGCTCAGTTACCCAGTATGATAAGATCCGCATCGGTAAAGGCGACGACAAGAAATATCTCCATTATAAAAATATCGTGCCCCTCGCAACGCTCGACGACATCGAGTTTGCGGCATGGGATGTTTACCCCGCAAATGCGTTTGAGTCGGCGGTGAATGCCGAGGTGCTCAAGGCGAAAGATATCCTCCCTGTTAAAGAAGAACTTGAGGCTATCAAGCCTCTTAAGGCTGCGTTCGACAAGAATTATGCCAAGCGTCTCGACGGCGACAACGTGAAGGATTGCAAAGATCGCTGGGATATGGTGGAACAGCTCCGCGAGGATATCCGCAATTTCAAGAAAGAGACGGGCGTGGAGCGCGTGGTTGTGCTCTGGGCTGCTTCGACAGAGGTTTATGTGCCGGTGGAAGATGAGTTCCACGGTTCGCTTGAGGCTCTGGAGAAGGCGATGAAGGCCGACGACAAGGAGCATATCGCTCCGTCGATGTGTTACGCTTACGCCGCTCTGGCCGAGGGTTGCCCCTTTATCATGGGCGCACCGAACACTACAGTCGACATCCCCGCGATGTGGGAACTTGCCGAGAAGACCAAGATGCCGATTGCGGGCAAGGACTTCAAGACCGGTCAGACGCTCGTTAAGTCAGGTTTCGCTCCGATCATCGGCGACCGCTGCCTCGGATTGAGCGGATGGTTTTCCACCAACATCCTCGGTAACCGCGACGGCCTCGTGCTTGACGAGCCGGCCAATTTCCGCACCAAGGAGGTTTCAAAGCTTTCTACGCTTGAGACAATCCTCGTGCCCGAGGATCAGCCGGATCTTTACGGCCACGGTAACGACGAAGACACGCAGTATTACCACAAGGTGCGTATCAATTATTATCCTCCGCGCAACGACAACAAGGAAGGATGGGATAATATCGACATCTTCGGCTGGATGGGTTATCCGATGCAGATTAAGATCAATTTCCTCTGCCGCGATTCAATTCTCGCCGCTCCACTTTGTCTCGACCTCGTTCTGCTCAGCGACCTCGCCGCACGCGCGGGCCGCTATGGCATCCAGCGCTTCCTGAGCTTCTTCCTCAAGAGCCCGATGCACGACTACACGAAGAATGAGACTCCGGTCAACAATCTTTATCAGCAGCACACTATGCTCCGCAACGCTATCCGCGAGATGGGTGGCTATGAGGCTGACGAGGAGATGGATTGATTGGAAGCAAAGCTTCCAATCAAGTGAGAAGTGAGAAGTGAGAAGTAATAAGTAATAAGTAGGGACGCGATATATCGCGTCCACAGAGATAAATCGGAGGGGCTGTTGCTTGCAACTGCCCATATATGCCGACACTTGGCGAGCAAGTGTCGCTCCGAAAAGAAACACCCGGAGACAAACGATGTCTTCGGGTGATTTAGCGTTTAGATTAATGCTGAATAATCGCGATAATCAAGATTAATCAAATTGTTTTGACGCGGTCGCGGCATGCCGCGACCCTACTTTAGGTGAGGTGTCTATAACTCCTAACTCCTAATCAAGATTCATCAAATTGTTTTGACGCGGTCGCGGCATGCCGCGACCCTACATTAGGCGAAGTGTCTAAAACTCCTAATTCCTAACTCCTAATTCCTAATTAACTTGAGAGTGCG
>JAIEAO010000123.1 GCA_029071345.1 Muribaculaceae bacterium
ATAAATTATGAATAATCATCGACAATAAAGAAATAATCGTTATTATATAATTCTATTTAACATAATAGCGATTATGTGCATTTTATCCGACATTTTTGTCTTATCAATTCACATATCCCTCTTAACTCTCATTCTGCTCGTTTATCCCTCTTAATTCTCATTTTACCCTATATTTAATTTACACGATTTAGTAATCCATTTACTCGTTCAAGATTTCTATATCACACATGACACATAATCAAAAATCAGGCGCAAGTTTAAAACCTGCGCCCGCACAATTAATGTGTAAACAAAACTAAAGACATTTCAATGAGTATCGTTTTATTCGGAGACAATTCGCGATAAAGGAACACGAATTGTCGATGGTGCTATCGCTGATATCACTCCCGCACCGGTTGAGACATTACTGCATTTCCAAACCTGATCAGCAAGACCGACACCTCCTAACGCACCTGTTACTCCATCTTCACTTTGCCATACCGAAATCACATGCTTATAGTAACTTTCTGATAATGAGTAAAGAGTGAGAGCGACATTCGACTGATTATCATCAATTTTATCGTCTTTCTTAATAGTGTAATAGATACCTTCCAACCGGATATGCAACGGATATTGTTTACCCTGAATCATACGGTCGGAAAAGAGTGTATATCCGTATGTTTCAGATACTATCGATTCCAGTGGTGAAACGTGCTCTGTAAATAACGGCTCCATTTCAAAGTCGAAATAGCCTGTAGAGTAAAACGGATAATTACTGTCATTATTTAAAGAAGCCTCGAACATATAATAATTCATATCATCGTCAGGATCTGTAAAGAAAACCTCCAGTGATGCTTCTCCCGTATAGCATATCGCACCAGTGTAGTCGATCTCAGTGATATCTGACTTTATCTTTATGCGGTCTATATCTACCGCAAAAGGTACTATGGTCTCCCCTTCAGCCGAACCATAGTCTTTACTTACAGCAACAATTCTGATTTTATCACCACATTGTGGAACGTAATCAGTGCGGTAGCCCAACATCTTCTTTTCTTCGCCCCACCAAAGTTCATCATCTGTCCACTCGCTGAACGGGATGTTCTCTGCATACACTTCATCATTTACATATAATGTCACGGCCGCATCCTTCAGAGAGATATCATTATTGGTAAATCTATCTTCCGAGGTTCTATATTCCGACCATCGCCATGTGCGGGTAACGAAAATATCTAACGTCTCCCCTACTTTGGCATTGGCATTGATACACACCACCGGTTTACTCTCAATATCCGGTTCGAAATCCGAAAAGCATCCGGTGAGCATTACAGCCAAAAACAAAAATATTATATATCGAATCTTCATATCTAATTAATAATTAATAGTTAATGATTAAGAATCTAATCAAAACTGCCCGATTGACTCCTAACTATGCGTAGTGTCCATAACTCCTAACTCCTAACTCCTCATTCCAAACTCCTAACTGCTAACTGCTAAAACAGCCATGTATATGAAATAGATGGAATGACAGGTAAGAGCTTGATTTTCTGGAATACAGGTTTATAAACATACTCAATCTCTCCATTATTAATAATTATTGATGGTTGATCGGAATAATCCATTCTTACAGCAATCGTATTCATATTGCAGTATGCGTTATAAAGGCCGAAGTTCCAGTAACCGTTATGAGTATGACGAGTAAAATTCAGGTCAAGACGATGGTAAAAAGGCAAACGATAGTTGTTGATATCTGTTTTCAGCACCATTTCGTAGTTCCAGGGAGCGATCCCCGGGTCAGCCCAGCATTGTGTAGGCAACGTATAACGATTACCGCTCATTCCTGTCCAGCTCGCTCCTATTTCCCATTTTTCATTTATATTCCAGTTTAACAAGACATTTATTTTATGTCGGTTATCAAAACGAGCCGGAAATTTCCTGCCACCATTCTTATCGGCAAATTGACGGTCGGCCCAGAGCAATGAATATGCAATATGACCGGTGAAGTTGCCAAATTCTTTCATAATCTTGAAGTCGATACCTTTTGCCCAACCTTTCCCTTCAGTCAGTCTGGCATCCCATCGCATTTCGGGAGGCAACATATAATAT
>JAIEAO010000124.1 GCA_029071345.1 Muribaculaceae bacterium
GGTCACCGTCGAGCAGGCGAGCCCAGAAGTTGATTTTCCATGCAAGCGACCACCCCGTGCCGCCATCGCCGCGCAGTAGGCCTTTCCGTCCTCAAAATCTAACTTGCACCTATATCCTCTTATCGTTTAGTATTGCGGGGGTGGCGTGGGAACATCTTGCGGACATGGAGGATGATTCTGTCTACGGAGTTGTCCGCCACAACTATAGTCGTGGCAAGGATAATCAATACCGCTCCTATGATTTCTCGGGCGGTGATGGTCTGATTAAGAAATGTCACGCTGAGAATAACAGCTGAGACAGGTTCCAATGCACCGAAAATTGCGGTTGGCGTCGAACCTATCAGTTGTATAGCCCGGGTGGTGCAGGCGAGCGATATTACGGTCGGTATTATGGCAAGCGCGATCAATGACCACCACCCGGCGTTTCTTGTCGGATATGTCAGCTCAACACCAAGCGGAATGATGATAATATATAGTACAGTGCCCGTCAGGAGAACGTAAAACAGCAATTTAGTTGTAGGGATATTCTTTACTGTTTTTGACACGTTTACGAGAATTATGTACACAGCATAGGTCCCCGCAGAGAGCATTACCAATAAAACACCAATGAGACTTAGCGAACTGTCTCCTTGAGGTTTCATAAGCAGAAACAATCCTACGCTCATTATGGCGAGGCAGAGCCCGACCGATATTTTGAATTTTTCATGAAATATGAATATCATCAGCACCGCCACCATTATCGGATACACAAACAGCAGCGTGGAGGCTATGCCGGAATTCATATACTTATAGCTCTCAAAAAGCGTAAGGGAAGAAAGGGCCATCAGTATACCCAAGATTACCACTTGCGGCAACTCATCCTTGCGGAGCATGAACGTGATATTCCTCTTTTTCATTATAAACGCTATGATCGGCAGCCCGAGAAGATAGCGGAACAGCAGTACAGAATTAGGATTCATCCCCTGCTCGTAAAGAGGGATTGCGAAAGCCGGGTTTGTGCCATACGCCGCAGCCGCCACCGCGGCCAGTATGTATCCTTCAAGATTGTTGAGCTTCATGATCGGTATTTCTTACAGTCAATATTCTTCTAACGGGCTATGGCCTCGAAATTTTCAATTGCCCAGCCAAGCAGCCCTTCGATATGGGGCATCAGGCTCTTACCTAAGTCGGTAAGGGAATATTCCACGCGCGGTGGAATCTCCGCAAAGATTTCGCGCCTTACAAGGTTATCGCGTTCAAGATTTTTCAGTGTCTCCGTAAGCACTTTTGGGGAGATGTCGGGTATGGCTTTGGCAATGGCGTTAAATCGCGTGGCCTCGTTTTCCGCCAGAATGCACAATACAAGCATCGACCACTTCCCGGAGAATCGCGACACCACATTGCGTACCGGGCATGCCTCCATATAAGTATATTTCTTTAAATTTTCTTTTAGCTCCAACTTCTTCATTTTCAATAATGGTTACCTTAAAGTAAGTGCATTACAACAACGTAACATCTTGCGTGATATGTATTTTCTTATTAACTTTGCGCTATCCAAAAGATAGTGTCTTTCGATTGTAAAGTTAATAATAAATTTACATATATCATGAATTCATTAGAAATTATTAATTCGGGCGATAAGTTCGCTCACGCTTCAGTAGGAAATCTTCATTCATTCGATGGCAAACTTTTTGTAAAGGAGGCTACCGGTGCCACTTCATGCGAAATCTCTTTCGGCACACTTCCCACAGGCGCTGCCGTGCCTTTCTTCCACAGCCACAAGGGGAATGAGGAGAACTATATCATCCTTACAGGCAAAGGTAAGTTTCAGGTTAACGACGAAGTGTTTGATATTGCGGAAGGGTCTGTGATCCGCGTGGCTACAAACTGCGACCGCAACCTCAAATGCACCTCCGAAGAACCGATGACATATATCTGCATCCAGGCAAAGGAGGGAAGCCTCAGCAACTACACCATGACCGACGCTGAAATAACCGAGCGTGAAAACAAACTCTAAAACCTACGGAAATCCTTATCTCAACATATTGCCGACACGATTATCGACAACGGCAATCCAACACGAAATCCATGCGAAATGTCATCGCATGGATTTCTCTTTTTTGCGGTAAATAATTTATCAAAAAATGGCCTTGTTCAGAGGGCCATTTTATTAAGCAACAATGTCAACAGAAAATTATTGAACCGCTAAAAATTGGCGTCCAATAGCATGAAGTCCATCGACAATGCGCTGACGTTGTGCCGGACGTGGGATTTTCAGCATATTGGCATAATGGCTCAGCAACTTCTGATTGATGCCTGTAACACGACTAATCGCGGCCATCGTGGTAAACTGCTCAGCCTCACGGAGCATTGCTGCAGTATCGAGCTCGTAGTCAATAGTATAGTCTCCATTGGCAAGATAATCCGGAAGGACGTCCCCGTCGGCAATGCAGCCCTCTATATGCCACCGCAGAGACTCTTCAAAATCTTCTTTCAGTTTTGTTAGCGTCTTGGCCGTAACAACCACAACACCACCTATATCCTCAG